>NZ_JAUBOZ010000013.1:0-49958 GCF_036700475.1 Microcoleus sp. T2B6
CTATTTGCAAGCTTTAAGGCTGTTGGCGAACCCGCCCCTACGGCTAATTGAGAATGGTACAATATCTCAGTTATAACAGACATCTTGCAGCAATATCAATAAGAGGACTTTTCGTGGGGTCGGGCGGGTTTGTCGATTCCCTCCGCTTCCCGCCCAAAATCAGGTAGGGGCGGGTTCACCAACAATATCTGCCAATAATTGACAATTTCAAAAACCCGCCCCGGCCGGGATATTATTGTCAATCGATCGCACATGATATCAGTTAAACCCGCAACTACCCAACCAAAGTCCGCCTACGCCGCCTAAACCAAATCCCGAACCTGCGGAGGCAGGTTTTGTCTGTGTAGCTGCGACTTAAGTCGCCGAGACTTTTCAAACATCTTCTAACCAACGCCCGCAATTTCGGTTAATAATATGCTTAGTCAAGTTTAAACGACCAACAACAATGATTCGCCCACTTTTCACATTTTTTACAGTATTAATTGTAACCGGGTTAGTGTGGTTGGGAAATATCGCACCCGTTGCCGCCCAAGTACAACCAACAGATATCACCGATCCCCAACAGGAATTGGGAGAACTCGTTCAAAAAGCTTTTGAAGCTACAAATGAAGGCAAATTTCCCGCCGCAGAAACTTTTTGGACTCAAATCATTGACAAATTTCCCTTAGAAGCCGCCGCTTGGAGCAACCGAGGCAACTCTAGAGTCAGCCAAAACAAACTACAAGCCGCTATTACCGACTACGAAAGAGCGATCGAACTAGCACCCGACGCCCCCGATCCCTACCTAAACCGCGGCACCGCCCTAGAAGGTTTAGGACGTTGGGAAGAGGCGATCGCCGACTACAATCATGTACTAGAATTAGACTCCCAAGATCCAGCCGCCTACAACAACCGAGGCAACGCCGAAGCAGGTTTAGGAAAATGGGAACAAGCAATAGCCGACTACAGCAAAGCCTTTGAACTAGCCCCCGAATACGCCTTTGCCCGCGCCAACCACGCCCTCGCACTTTATCAAAACGGGCAAACCAAAGAAGCAATTCGCAACATGAAAAACATCGTCCGCAGATACCCCCAATTTGCCGACATGAGAGCCGCCCTCAGCGCCTGTCTTTGGGAAACAGGAAATCGCGGCGAAGCAGAGAGTAATTGGGTAGCAGCGATCGGCCTCGACTCCCGCTACAAAGACCTCGATTGGGTTGCCAATAACCGCCGCTGGCCGCCACTTGCAGTCAGTGCATTAGACAAATTCTTGCACTTGAAATAATCTCAAAACGCCAATAAAAAATTGCGAGCATCCCCATGATTGTGGGGTATAATTCCTAAAAGGGATGCTCCAAAGAATTGCCAAATATCATCCTAAGCTATAGCAATCCTCCCATCAGTTGTACAAATATAGCAATCCTAAATGATTCGTGTAATTCTTGTAGGGGCGGTGCCCCCGTGCCCGCCCCGATAGATAGGGGGTAGGCACGGGGGCACTACCCCTACATATTTTTACAAATGATTTAGGATTGCTATATGTAGGGGTAGTGCTACCCCTACTCCCCGTGCCTAGCCCTCACGGATCGCAGGGCTGTTTCGGGGCAACCACGGGGAGTAGGGGTCGGATTGCCCCTACGGAAAACCAGGGTTTTGTAGGGGCGGTGCTACCCCTACTCCCCGTGCCCGCCCAGCCCATAGACGAGCGGGTAGGGGTTTCAGATATCGGGGCAACCACGGGGGGATTGCCCTGTTGGGTGGCGATGAATTTTCTCCTTGGTTGTCGTTTCAGATATCGGGGCAACCACGGGGGGATTGCCCCTACAAGAGAATGAAACAGCCCTGCGACGGATCGGGGCAACCACGGGGGGTTTGCCCCTACAACAATTACACAATTCATTTAGAATCTCTATAGCAGGAAATAAACTATTGAAGAACAATTCAAACTCTTCTTGCAGGTTTCTTATTTCCTCAATATTCATCCCTTAAATCCGTTTCCTCCGTTGAATTCTCTTCTCAAAACTCGTATTCAACTTCTCCAGCAACAATCCTATCTGTCACCAATATTCTGTACAGTTCCAGTTCTTCCACAGTAACTTTTCCGTCCGCACAAATTGCTCTCTTAATGTCTTCCATTTCTTGCTTAGATATCTTGCCGTTAGCAACAGCTCGCTCGATTTGGGCTTGGAGCTTTTCTAGTTGCCGAGTTTCTTCCAGGGTAGGTTGTTTATCAGTCGATCGCGAAACTAACATAGTTGCATTCTCCTAGAGATTGACCTCTACTCTGTACTAAGCCGCCGCAGCAGATATTGTCAACTCAACGATGCAAAAATTGACAAATAAATGTAACAAAACTACATTTACTTGTCAATAGAATAAGCTGCAAAATTTTTTAACAAAATTACATTTGTTTGTCATTGGTTATTGATTATTAGTTAACTGACAACTGACAACTAACAACTGACAACTAACAACTGACAACTGACAACTGACAACTGACAACTGACAACTAACAACTGACTAATTCCCAAATCCGCGCAGCCGTCAACTCCTCAACATTCCTAAAAACCGCTGCAGCACCCGCATTTTCCAGCCCCGCAGCATAAGCCTCACAGCGCCCAGCATCATCCAAAACATGAGGCGGCAAAATTCCAGCCCCCAGCCAAACGCGATTTGGTTGCACTTCCCGCGCCTTCACAACCGTGTAAATATCCGCAACAGTATCTCCCGCGTAAATCACGGGCAAATTTTCTTCTAAACCGTGCAGAGTTTCCAACTGTTCAATTGCCGCGAAAAGTCCAGCCGGATCGGGTTTTCCCGGTGCATCTTCCATCGCCACCAACACCGGGGAATTTAAACTCAGTTTCCCTGACAAAACATAAGCAGCTTCATCCCGCATCGCCCCGCTAAAAAAGCCCCAAACAATGCCCCCACCCGTTAAATTTTCCAGGTAAGCCGAACTTAACAGCAGCGGTTCATCGCAAATGTAACCCGTCCAATTTTCCTCGTCAGGCCCGCGATAGCGACTTTGGAAAAAAGCCACTAATTCGTCATAGTTGACAGCGAGTTCGTTTCTCGATCGTCCAATCCCCTCAAAATAACGGCAAACTAACTCGAAAGACGCCTGCCAGTCATTATTCCACACACCCTCAGACTTCAGAGAGTCGATATCGAGAGAATTTGGGCGAAAAGCACCCGCCGTGAAATGTTCCACCGCATCGGCGATCGCCCGCCGGTAGGAACCGGACACATCCCGCACCACACCGTCAATGTCGAAGACTAAAATAACTCTGTTCACGATTTAACCATCCTTGTACCTAGGGCGGGCGAGAACCCAAATTTTATCGGTTCCCAGCCCCTGAGTGGCGCTAAAACCAGCCGCGCCACAAAACTTTTCATAGCCGATGACCAATTATCGAACAGAGTGTGCTACGCTTAGCGATTGTAGAAATTTTTAACAAGTTCGATCGGAACCCTGGAGGTTTGCTTGTCCAAGTTCATCTTAAAAGTTCTCTGGCTAGAAGAGAATGTTGCCCTCGCCGTTGACCAAGTTGTCGGCAAAGGAACTAGCCCGCTGACATCCTACTTTTTCTGGCCTCGCAAAGATGCCTGGGAAGACCTCAAAAACGAACTCGAAGCCAAACACTGGATTGCTGACAACGATCGCGTCGAAATCCTCAACCAAGCCACAGAAGTAATCAACTACTGGCAAGAGGAAGGCAGACGGCGCCCGATGACTGAAGCTCAGTCAAGATTCCCCCAAGTGACTTTTACCGGCAGCAACTAAGCCCAGCTTGTAGTTGCTACCCATATACATTGCCTGTTATGGCTGACAAGGGGAAGGAAAGAGGGGAGAAGGCGAGAGGATTAGACGCTTTTTCCACCTCGCCGTGAAAGATAAAATTTGAATTCGCTACAGCTTATCTTGATAGTGACTCCGATTTTGGAACCTACTCGCGTTTTGGGCTTGGTCGATTTGAGATTTATTGAAAATAAAGCTCTAAAATCGGCGTTGTTTTGATAATTAATACTTACGCGAAAAGTGGTTTGACGCGCTGCTTATAGATTTTTTTGAACGGGCAAGATGCCCGTTCCACAAGAAGAAAATCTACTCTTTGTGGAACAGGCATCTTGCCTGTTATTGAAAAGGGTGCAAGATGTGATACTATGTCTGGTCGATTACCCGAAATCAGGTAGGGGCGGGTTCACCAACAATATCGGCCAATAATTGACAATCTCAAAAACCCGCCCTGCCGGGATATTATGGTCAATCGCTCGGACATGATGTGAGTTATAACTGAAATGTACCATTGTCAATAAGCTTTTTGAACGGGCAAGATGCCCGTTCCACAAGAAGAAAATCTACTCTTTAGTGGAACAGGCATCTTGCCTGTTATTGAAAAGGGTGCAAAATGTGAGTTATAACAAATAACTAATAACTAATAACTAACAACTAACAGCTAACAACTAACAACTAATCACCTCTTCGCGGAATCTATGGGCGCCGAAAGTACAATCAACCAGACCGAACAGCTACCGCTGGTAGTAAATCCCGACATTCTCCAGCAAGCTATCCTCTACAAAATTAATACCCGCGTAAATGCTCGCGGAGAATTAATTTTCCCCTGCGTACCGGGAATGCTAAGTCACTATGTCAAGTCGATAGAAAAGCTATTTAGCACTCTCGACAGACCCCTGCCCGAAGACCGCAGAGACGAACTCAGCAAGCTTTTAGCCACCAAGTTAGAACAAGGCTACCGCACCTCCACAGCATCGATGCTGATCCTGCAATACGAATCAGTACAGCCGCCACAAACCGGTTTAGCCTGCAAAGTCATTGTTACTACCTCAACAGTTGGAGAACAGTACAAAAGCTGGGTAGACACCAGAGAACCTCCGCTTTTCGGTTCTCATCCCGATGCAAAATTGATGACAACGGCTGCTAAATTGGGTACACCCGATCGAGTGCGGATTTTGGACGTGGGGGCTGGTACCGGCCGCAATACCTTGCCGCTGGCGAGATTGGGCTATTCTGTAGATGCGATCGAACTAGCCCCAGCTTTTGCAGAACAATTGAAAGCTGCAGTAACAGCCGAAAACCTTCCCGTCACAGTGACTGAAGGCGACGTGCTCGACCCCTTAATGCGGATGAAACCGGCCCGCTACCAGTTAGCAGTTGCCGCCGAAGTCATCTCACATTTTCGAGACAGCGATCAAGTACGGCTTTTCCTCGCTAAAATGTGCGATTCCCTGTCTCCCGGAGGCTTGTTGCTGTTCAGCACGTTTTTAACCGTCGGCGACTACCAGCCTGATGCCCTCGTGCGACAAGTTGCCCAACTCTCCTGGTCTACTTTATTTACACCCCAAGAACTCGCCACCGCAATGGAAGGGTTGCCCTTAGTCCAAATATCCGATGAATTGGTGTTTGAGTACGAACGCCACCACCTGCCGGAAGGAGCCTGGCCCCCGACGCCTTGGTTTCCCAGTTGGGCCACCGGTCGAGATGTCTTCCCGATGGCAAACGCACGCCCGCCAATGGAATTGCGCTGGATTTTGTGTCGCCGAAGTTAAAAAAAATCGGTCATTTTTAGGCGGACACAGCAATCATAACTGTTAACAGGCAGTAACAGTTTCCTCAGATATTTTTATTTCAACAGCTTAAAGCCGGCTCGCTGTTAATATTGTCCAGCCTGGACAGAAAAATTTACAAAAATATATATTAAAATGTAAAGAGAGCGAAGTTCGATCGCCTCTGGGTGACAAACCCAGTGTCTGATTAGATCCAACGCTTGCCAACCTTTTATTTCTTGCGAAAAATTGGGTGGCTAATGGCAATCGGGCTTGAATAAAAGTCGATCGTCATCTCAATGGGTGCAACTAGAGTTAAGATGAATTCAACAAACCTATTCCTCCCGATAGATGACTTTTTAGGGAATAGGATTAACCAATAGATTAGCTCGCTAGTTAGCGATGCTGCTGAAAAACAAATATGCTTTTAACACATCCACTACAAGCGTTTGGAGCAATCTTCGGGCACAAACCTTCCACAAATAGATCATCCATCGACCACAAAACCAGTAAAAATTATTGGGAGGGGAATATTGAGTCCGCTGTAAACGAACAAATTGACTGGTACATCCAAGTGGAAATGCTAATGAGTAACGCTAAATCTTCCTGCACCAATGAAGAGATTACTGCTTGGCTGCGGGGATTGCTGACAATTGCTTGGGCAGACGGCAACTTTGACGAAGACGAGCAAAAAATGATTGCAAATCTAACTCAGGATGAACTACACCCGGTATCTTTTGAGGAGGGTTTTGAACCCATTACCGCAGAGGAATTAGTCGCTGTGTTAGGGAAAGACACCGCCAAAGGCGAGGATTTTTTGAGGACAGCAGTCATGGTAGCTTTGGCAGACGGTACCTACTCGCTCAGCGAAGACGAGGTAATCTCTAAGTTTTGCACAGCTTTGGGGCACAATGTAGAGGCGATCGAAGCTCTGCGACACACCATCGAAGACAGCAAGTGCGATGATCCGCAGGGGCCCAGCAGCCAAATCGTCTTTGATGCGAATGTCGCCCCCGTCGCCGGAACACCGCTTTCATCTCGGCTACCTAAACCTCACCACAAAAATGTCCTGCAGCCTGTCAAAGACTGGCTTGACGCCTGGGAAATTCACGACCCCAAAGTGGCACACTTTGTCTGTAAAATTATTCCGCCCCAGTGTCCGTTTGAGCGAGATGTCGTGTTATTTGGTCACAAAATCGTCCACATTCCGGCGATGTGCCAGATTAACCCGCTTTACGAACAGTTAGTCGGGATGCGCTTTCGAGCTCTCTGCTATTTGGCAGATGAATGTAAGGAAGATATATCCTCATATTGTTAGTAGTCATTAGTCATTAGTCATTAGTCATTAGTCATTAGTCATTAGTCATTCTTGTGAAATTTTGGATTAATGATTGTAACTATTAACCAATGACTACTATTAGTCCTGAACGCAAAAACCTGGTTTTTCTACGAAAAAACATCATTACACCCATCCGCCCCAGTAGAAAAACCGGGTTTATTCAGTTTTTGTGCGTGAGTCCTGCTAATATCAAATCTGCTTTGATAATACTAATTCAACAAAAGTTTTAGTACAATCCTCAATCTTTACAAATTATTAAAAGTCGCCGATTTAGGAGCCGGACACGGCATTGCCGTTTCCCTACAAATGCTCGCGTACAATCTCTGGCTCTGCACTACTTTTCAGAATTGGTAAAATTATATTTTTCCGGCAACTGTAAATAGCCACTAAACTTGGCTGTCGTCCGCCGACCCGGGCTAAAGAAAAAGAGCAATATGGTACTTGGATCGGGTATAATAATAACTACTGACTAATGACAACTAACAATTGACAATTGACAATTGACAACTGATATGATGTCCGGTCGATTACCCCTAATAAGGTAGGGGCGGGTTCACGAAAAATATTTGCCAATAATTGACAATCTCAAAAACCCGCCCTTTTAATCGCTCGATCGGACATGATATGACAACTGACAACTGACAACTGACTATTGACTACTGACTAAATTATGCAATTTATCGATCGAGCAGATATTCAAGTCGCAGCCGGCAAAGGCGGCGACGGCATGGTAGCTTTTCGCAGAGAAAAGTATGTACCGGCGGGCGGCCCCTCTGGCGGGACGGGCGGCAAAGGCGGTTCCGTGTATATGGTGGCGGTGGAAAGCCTGCAAACGCTGCTAGATTTTCAGTACAACCGGATTTTTAAAGCCGATGACGGGAAGCGGGGCGCGCCGAAAAATATGACTGGTGCCGGTGGGGACGATCGCACGATCGAAGTTCCCTGCGGTACAGTGGTTTACGACGCGGAAACTCAGGCAATCTTAGCAGATTTAGTGACGCCCGGACAGACTTTTTGCGTAGCCAAAGGCGGCAAAGGCGGTTTGGGGAATAAGTGTTTTCTGACCAATTCTAACCGCGCTCCAGATTATGCGATGCCGGGAAAAGAAGGAGAACACAAATTTTTGCGTTTGGAATTGAAGCTATTAGCTGAAGTGGGAATTCTGGGGATGCCGAATGCTGGCAAATCCACCTTAATTTCAGCTTTGTCTGCGGCTCGCCCCAAGATAGCAGATTATCCGTTTACAACTTTAGTCCCGAATTTGGGCGTAGTCAGAAAACCGACCGGCGACGGTACTGTTTTTGCTGATATTCCGGGATTAATTGAGGGGGCTCACGAAGGCGCGGGTTTGGGTTACGAGTTTTTGCGGCACATCGAACGAACTCGGTTATTGCTGCATCTGATCGATATTACCGATGAAGATCCGATCGCCAATTACGTCACAATTCAGGAAGAATTAAAGGCTTACAGGCGTGGTTTAGCCGATAAACCCCAGATTTTGGCTTTTAATAAGGTAGATGCGATCGACCTCGAAAGCGAAGAAATTGGTAATTTAATCAGCCGAATTAAAGAAATTAGCGGCGCTCCTGTTTTGTTGATTTCTGCCGTTAGTAGAGTTGGATTGGATGAATTGATGCAGCAAGTTTGGCAGAAACTCGACGAGATGAACGAGAAAGAGGCGGCAGAACAGTTAGCAGTCGCGAGTGTTTAATCGCTTTCGGGTTCCTGGAATTTCCGTGAATGGGTAGGTGTTTTTTTGAGGGGTCAAATCTTTCGGCTGTATGGCTTGTGCGGCAAGGGTTTGAGCCTCTATGCTGAAAAAAACGATCGTTTAAAAGTATCTACCGACTGCTTTAAATCGCCTACAAGCGTGACGGTTAAAGTTCCCAAAGGGGTATGGGGCAATCGCTAATGCTGTGTGGCAAAGGCGGGAAATTTATTATTAGAAGCTTTATCTTATTTTGCGGATATGAGTTGAGCAGCATTCAGGGCATTTCCTAAAAATTCGCCTTATTATCCCTCATCAACTCATATTGTAATTCCGCAACGCCCTAAATTACCATTTTTAACCAACTTTCTCCTCTAAACAGTCTTTTTTTTGTTCGAGATATGTCGATACAAATAGTCGAGGTAGTAAAAGTCCAGACCGAATTTTGTAGTCGGCAAATTCAGGATATCGTCCGAGTGAACGATCTTTTTTTATCATGTTAGGAATAAAAACACCAGCAAAAAAAGCTGCCAGAATTAAAAAAGGTAGCCAGTGCTGAACTAGCATCGCAAACGCTCCGTAGATTAGGATTTCTCCTAAGTAATTCGTATTGCGCGATCGGGCAAAAAATCCTTCAGTTATTAGTCCCGAACGGTACTTAAGGGTGTAATACTTCTGTGCATCAGCAGTATAGTGTAGAAAGACACCGATAATATTTAGGGAAATTGCTGCTGCCACTAACGGCAGAGGTGGTTGTGAGCCGCTGCTAATCAAAATAAAAGGTGCTATCCAATAGAGGCTAAGTAACACAAAGCCTAATATTCCCGTTCCGACAGAGATTTCTTGTTCCCACTGTTTATCTGGATAGATCTGGTCTTTGAGCAGCCACAACAAACCATAAGTACCGTGCAGAGCCAAATAAACCCAAGCACCAAAATTAAAATTTTGGTAAATGAACATCAGTGTCAAAACAAATGGAAAGGTGAGTCCTTTGTGCAGATTGATAAAATGCTTCAGTTTCATAGCTTTTGTTAAGATATATCTAGTAAACTCTATCTCTCTTTATATTACATTTTTTTAGATGTAACTACTTATCACGAGCAAACTTATCAACCTGCTTCTATTTTGCCTGACGGGGTAACAAGCAACTTGAAAGCGTGACCGGAGTGCCCTCATTCGTTTATTTGACAGCTCCGGCTCTCGGCTTAACAAAGAAAATTGCTCGCGATCTCAGTACCGAAAGAATGTTGCGCGGATCGCCCGCGACGAAAGCTTAATCAAGGATTTCTCTAATCGGGCGATCGCTATTTCACAAGTTCATATCGTTTCCGGTTGCATGGGAATGATAAAGTCAAGGCCAATAATTCCACATTCCCCCACTCCCCACTCCCCACTCCCCATCATTGAAAAACCCGGTTTCTGATTACCGATGAGTAAGTCCGAAGTATTGTTAAATTCCGCTTGACTCGCGGATTCGCCCGTTGTAATCGACTCTCACCCTCCCATCTTGAGAAACCGTAACAACCGTTTCTACAGTATAGACAGACGAACCAGGCTTGTTACCCTTAAAAGTAAAAGTCCAAGTTCCATCGCCATTGTCAACAAACGGCGATTCCTTAGAAGTACCGTGCATAGAAGCTTCAGCTCGATAGTTGCCTAAACCCCCATTAGCAATTTCTGCTGCTTGACGGGCTAAGTTTTTTGCCCGATTGAGTTCGATATTATTGTTAATCACTGTCACGCCGTCGGTTTCATATTCAGGAGCAGGATTGCTCAAGGCGGGGGAGACTCCAACAGCTAAAGTTGAAAGCGCTACCAGACAAGCAAGTCGAATGTTTAGTTTCATAATACAAACTGATTTATAGTTTGATAAAGTCTACAACACTTGCCCTAAAAAACCCGGTTAAATTTTCAATTTTTAATTTTCACTTGTGAATCGGCTGGCGTTTCCCCACCGTACAAATAGCGGTAACTCATCCGAGAAATCTCCCGAATCAATGTTTGAGCTGGCTTTTCCGTTTCCGGCGGATGCTTCACCATCACCGCCACTAAATAACGCTTACCGTTCGGCAAATCCACCATCCCCGCATCCGCAAGCAGTGTATCAATGTTTCCGGTTTTGTGAGCAATAACTGAACCTTCGCCTAAACCTTTCGGCAGCAAAGAATCATTTCTAGTTTGGCGCATGATTTGCAAAATGCGATCGCGCGATTTCACCGATACCAAATTACCCCGATCGATCTGGGCTATGATATTAATCAAATCCTTCGGACTGGTAGTATTAGTTCCCTCCAAATCTGGCAAATTATTACGCAGAACCGTGGTACTCAAACCCCAATTTGCAAAATGCTGATTCAAAACCTCAGCACCTCCCAACAACTCAATCATCATATTTGTCGCTGTATTGTCGCTGACAACAATCATCTTTTGGGCCACTTCCAAAGCCGAATACTTCTTGCCCGGAGATTCGTCTTGCATATCCCCAGAACCGCCGACAATGTGTTCCGACTTCAGAGTCAGCATCTGATCTAACTGCACTTTGCCCTCATCGACTGCTTGGAAAAAAGCTACTAAAATTGGCACTTTAATTGTGCTAGCTGAAGCAAAAGCAGTATCGCCATTAAAATTTAGGTAGCTTCCAGTATCTAAATCGACTAGAAATATTCCGGCTGTCAAACTAGAATTTTCTGTTGCTAAAACCTGAACTTGCGTTTTCAAAGCCGCTAATTCTTGATTCAGTTGCAGCACTTCTGGGGCTGCAGGTGCCGCAGATGCGCTATCGGCTGGGTTGTTCTGCCCTGTGCTGGTTTGTTCTTCTGTCGCTACAGTGGATGCTCGACTCACAGCATTTACCACCGACAGCAGCGTCCCGCCAATCACCGCTATCCCAACTCCCAAAATCAGCAAGCGAGTAGCATACACCAACGGCGGCACGCTCGCAGATGCTGGTCGTTTACCCGGCTTCTGGCTCGCTTGTGGGCGCGGTTTAGGCACGGGGGGTTTTTTGGCATCTGGGGGGATTACCGTGTCTGGAATGCGAACTGGGGGCGAACTGGGAAGACTTCCACGGGTGGTAGGGGGAGTGGCTGTTGGGGGCTGGTTGTTGGGATTGCTGGCGATCGCACTCACATTTTCCCGCTCCAGAGTCGGGTTCGGAAACTCGAACATATCGACAGCAGCGAGGCCTTTTTTGCGTGGTTGGCGAGTCTTCGACTGTGGAGTTTTGCTGGTTCTGGGTTTTCTGGGGTTAATTGCCGATCGAGGATCGGATAAAAAGTCTTGTGTAGTAAATTCTTCCGAAGATGTGGGAGAATTGGCTCCAATTCTGCTGCCGCGGCTTTGTTGCGGTGGCACAGTCGCAGGTTCGGGCGATCGAATTTCTGGGTTGCCGTTTTGCGGTTGGGGAGGGCGGCGGCGGCCGGAGTTGCCAGACTGACTTGCTTTGCCGGACTTAGGCTGCTTTGAGCCGGAGTTGGGAGAGGATATCGAGGATATCACCGATAATATCGATCCTTTGGGAAACCGCTCTGCCACGTCTTACTCCTTCATCACTAATGTAAAGTTCAAGTTTAAGATTTTTCAGCTTGTCAGCCAATCAATTTTAGATTTTAGATTTTAGATTTTAGATTTACCCCAGACGCTGCATGGTATCAGCAACCGGGTTTATGGCCCGCTAATTATCGCAAAGCTTAGGTTTTTAGTCAAGAAACCCTGTTACGAAGGTGACAACTGGGTGCAGGAAAGTTCTCTGTGAAAAAAATCCTCAATCTCACATCCCCAATTATCAGCATTTCTCCTAGCGCTCCGTTCGATTTTCCGGCAACGCTCCATCCAGAGTATCAGAATTTGCCTCTCGTGGGTAACTTTTGATTGCCCATTGTGTTTGGCGGAGGACGCCCCGCAGCATGGCGACTTCATCCACTGTCGGATAAGCCCTGTTGTACAAACGCCGAAATTTTTCCATCCGGCTTGCTGCTGTGTGCGGCTGCAAATATCCTATTTTGAGTAACAGCGTTTCTAGTTGCTGGTAATATCCCTCTAAATTTTCCAAGGGAGCACTGGGGAGGGGAATTGAGGGATTTTCTGTCTGACTGGTGGCAAGTTTTTCTTGGTAACAAGTTGATAAATTATCTGTGGCATCGGGTATTGAAGAGGCAGAGCCTCTGGATATGCGTTCCCAGGCTGAGCCTGGGAACGAGGCATCTTCTTCCTGCTTCTCTCTTCCTTCTTCCTTCTTCCCTCTTCCGACTTCCCTCGGACTGACATCCGTTACATCCGTTACATCCGTTACAGAATCCGTTGCCGAACTTCCTTCTTCCTTCTTCCTTCTTCCTTCTTCTTGGTATAGTTCGTAACAGCAGATAGCGACGGCTTGGGCGAGATTTAGAGATGTGTAGGCATCGCTGCTGGGAATGCGGATCAGGCGTTGAGCGCGGTTTAATTCGGCATTGGTTAAGCCGCAGTCTTCTCGGCCGAAAATTAGGGCGCTGGGGGCTTCTAGGAGCCAAGGCAAGGCATCTGCGGGTTCTTCTAGTTGTGTTGGCAACGATCGACTATCATCCCCTGTAGTTGCGATCGCTCTGACACACCCAACCAAAGCAGCGGGCAAACTCTCGACTACTTTAGCCGTTTCCAATATGTCGGCGGCGCGAACAGCCATCAGTCGGGCTTCTTCCCCTAAATAATCGCATTGGGGATTTACCAAAACTAATTGGTGCAAACCCATATTTTTCATGACGCGGGCCACTGAACCCACATTCAATGGGCCTGCAGGTTCGACTAAGACTATTCGGATGTTGGCGTCGGCCGTTGCGAGCATTTTTATTTGGGGAGGTGTTTGGCAGAAAGTAGGTTTTTCCTTAGCAACAGGCAAGATGCCTGTTCCACAATCAAATTTAACTATGAGTGGAACAGGCCTCAGCAACAGGCAAGATGCAGGTTGTTTCCTTAGCAACAGGCAAGATGCCTGTTCCACAATCAAATTTAACTATGAGTGGAACAGGCATCTTGCCTGTTCATAATCGCAAAATGCTTGTTCCACAATCAAATTCAACTGTTGTGGAACAGGCATCTTGCCTGTTCATAATCGCAAGATGCCTGTTCCACAATCAAATTCAACTATGAGTGGAACAGGCATCTTGCCTGTTCATAATCGCAAGATGCCTGTTCCACAATCAAATTCAACTCTTGTGGAACAGGCATCTTGCCTGTTCCTGAAAATGGTACAAGATGTGAGTTAGTAATATACTTTCCAAATTAGCATGGCAAAGCAACGATCGAAATCTGATTTACCGACAAAAATGTGCCCGGTGTGCGATCGACCTTTTACTTGGCGCAAAAAATGGGCGGACTGCTGGGATGAGGTCAAATACTGCTCCGAACGTTGTCGTCGCCGCCGTTTGGCGGCTCAAGATTAAGAATTTAGGGCAAGTTGCTCGATCGAAGCTAAGATTGCAAAGGAAAAATTTTAGGTTATTAGGTTATAAATTATGGCATCGCAACAAGTGCAACCAAAGCTAGTTATTCACGGCGGTGCCGGCAGTTCTCTACACAGTAAAGGCGGAATTGAGGCGGTGCGGAAATCGCTTTACGATGTTTTGGAGGAAGTTTATCCGCTGCTGAAAGACGGTGCAAGTGCCGTAGATGCAGTGGTGCGGGGCTGCCAATTGTTGGAAGATGACCCGCGATTCAATGCCGGTACTGGTTCTGTAGTGCAGTCGGACGGTCAAATTCGGATGAGTGCTTCGCTGATGGACGGTTTGATGCAGCGTTTCAGCGGGGCGATTAATGTTTCTCGCGTTCAACATCCGATCGAACTTGCTCAATTTTTGCAGAATTCGGACGATCGGGTTCTCTCTGATTTTGGTTCGGCGGAATTGCTGCGAGAACTTCAATTGCCGATTTACGATCCGATGACGGATTTGCGTTTGCACGAGTGGATGCAGGAACGCCAAGGCAATTTTAGCAAAGCAATGGCTGATGTGGTTGCCGAACCGGCCGGTATGGGTACGATCGGAGTCGTAGCTTTGGATGTGCATGGACGCTTGGCTGCTGGGACTTCGACTGGTGGCAAGGGTTTTGAGCGCATTGGCCGGGTTAGCGACTCGGCGATGCCGGCGGGAAATTACGCGGCAGGGAGTGCGGCGGTAAGCTGTACGGGGATTGGCGAGCACATTATGGACGAGTGTTTGGCGGCGCGAATTGTGATTCGGGTAACGGATGGTTTGAGTTTGAAAACTGCTTTTGAGCGTTCTTTTGCTGAAGCTGACGAACGTCAACGGGATTTTGGCGCAATTGGAATTGATGCTAGCGGTGCGATCGCTTT
The DNA here is from genome assembly GCF_036700475.1 of Microcoleus sp. T2B6. Lineage (NCBI taxonomy): Bacteria > Bacillati > Cyanobacteriota > Cyanophyceae > Oscillatoriales > Microcoleaceae > Microcoleus > Microcoleus sp. T2B6. The sequence goes on from NZ_JAUBOZ010000013.1 coordinate 14,920, forward strand.
TGGCAAAACTAGCGAGGTGATTTTGGGTGCTTTTCACAATGGTATGCAAATGGGCGATACTTTGGAAATGAGCAAGGGAACGCTGATTTTTATTGCTTAAAAGGGCGATATAAATTGTCAGTATGCGGTTCAGATACCCGACTTTTGGAATAATTCGGGTATCTCCATCGGCCTTAGTTTTATATCAAATCTGGCGACATCAGAATAAATATTACCCACACTCATGACAAGGCGCCGTCCCATTTCCATACAATTCATCTGCAGATCCTTACTCCCTTCCCGCCCAAAGAATATAGAGAGAGGTAAAATGAAAAAAAGGGAGTAAGAGAAATGAATCTGAGTCAACAATTGCCGTAGGTAAGCCTAGAGAAAAAGCAGTGGCAACGACTGTACTACAAGAATCAGCAATCCCATAGCGGTTCTCAAGCGTGGTGAGGTATGGGGGCGAGTCCTATGTCCTATGCCCTATGCCCTATGCCCTATGAGCACCTCATGTTACTGAGAAAGGCTATAGATCCAATTGTATTGCTTAAATGACTCAAGCGAAGCATCTTATAGCGATTTATTGAACAGCTTGACAGCGCGTAGCGCCCGACGACAGGCCCTACGCGCTCGGAAACCGCTTCGTATAACTAGCAACTTGCGTTATTGGCCGGTGAACGTAAAGTTTCCTTCTGTACAAAGATTAACTTTATATTGTATAACTTCTTCCCCATCATCAAAAACAGCTTTGATATCGTAAGTACAGACATTCCTCGTGTCGGTAAAACTTATGTTTGTAGATGCTCTAGGTTTCAGTATATCTATACCAAGAAGGTCTTCCTCCCAATCATTTACTCCCGTGGGAGAGGTATGAAAGCTTGTTATATTAGTAGCAGTTTTGTTAGTAATACTAAACACGTAAGTTTCAGCTAAAGCACTCTTTGCTGTCATTACGGATAGTGGTAAGGCTAAGGCCGTAGCAACCATTAAACTCTGAAGGATTTTAGCGATTGGAACTGAATAATTCATTGTCAAGGAAGGCAAGCTGTATAGATTTTTCATCATTAGAGTCTAGTGAGGGATATTAGTAAAAACCGAAGTAGCATTACTACAACATAAACAAATATACTTCCTCCTTAAGGAAGATGTCAAGAAAATTGCAGGGTGGCAAGGAGCTAGCGAAGCTGTTACCAGAGGCAAGATAGGCTAAAACCATTGCTGTAAAAGCTTTTTAGAAGAAGCAAAAAAAATTTGGGTAACTTTTTAGACATTAATTAAACCACAGTCTCAATGGGGTTCAGCCGGGATACGCGCCAAAGAGGACAGGTTGTAAAATTTTGTAAAGCAAGGCAGTTGAAACCATTGATTTGTAGAGATTTTGAACCAAAAATAGTTTCAGTGGAGCCAGAAATTCTGGAAGCGGTCTGGCGATAACTCCGTGTAGCGAATAGTGTGTTGAATATTCTTGTGTCCCAGATAAGCCTGAATAGCTATGGTGTCATGACCAATAGATCCTAGATAAAACCCACAGGCATGGCGTAACGGCGACGGATTCGTGGCGGTGCACCTCTGCCAAACGCTTCAGCAGTTCGCCGTTTTGCAGGTTCCAGAGTTTGACTGTGCCCGCGCGCGATCGTGTCAGCAGCGTTTTGCTGGCGGGACTGAAAGCCACTAGCAACACGGCTGTTGAATGTCCGAAAATCGTCTGCTGCAGTTCCCCGCTGTGCAAACTCCAAATTTTCACTGTACTATCCTCAGAACCCGTTGCGAGGAATTGTCCGTCGGGACTGATAGCCGCAGACAAAATCCTGTCTGAATGGTGGAGAGTAGCTTTTAATATGGCGCCGGTTGAGGTTTTTGGCTGCGTTTTATATCCGGCTATTTCCAGCCAGTCGATCGCATCTCTCCAATTTTTGAGAGCATTTCGGGGCCGATTTGTCAATAATTCTATATATCTGTACAAAGTTTTTGACAAATCAACTTCTACACCTTTGATTTGTTTGTTGAGAAAAACCGCAATTTCGGCTGGGCTGTAGCCGCACAGCAAGCCACAGAGATGCCGCTTTTCTACGGGTGTCAGCCCTCCTGCATCCTCCCAAACAGGAAGTTCAGTTGCCGGATGATGCCGAAACCAGGGGTCGGTTTCTTCGTATTCATCGGGAAGGGCTAATTGTCTATGTCAAAACTGCATTATACAAAAAGCTCTTTCTAGAAAATTGTATCAGTGACTTCTTTAAACTTTCCCAATCGAAAGCTCTTGTAGAGTGTCGAGTTCTTAACGAGCTTTCTGCTTACGAGACGATGGAGAGTTCATCACTGACTTGAATCCTACCTTTGACCAGGGAGCGAATCAGACGATCGAGTGAGCCACGTTCTTCTTCACTGATAGACTCATCGAGGATGGCGGCCATCATCCCGTAGCGGTCAGCCTTGGTAACGCGGTGAGTATCGGTGACAGTGGCAATTAATTCGTTGATAGCGCCGGGGAGAAGATTAACTGGATACATGGGATTGTTTTGAACTCGACACCTTAATCATCTCGTGGTTTCTCCTAAGAGCAAGTGATGGTGCTGGTTTTTTTCCGTGATAATACTGAAAATCTTCGGTGAACCAAGTCCGTCTTACCAGTGATCGAAGTCACAACATTGAAACCAATGCAGCGCTGGAACAATTAGAACCCACATTCTGCCCTTTGAGCCACTGTTGACTGGGAATTCCCTCAAAATTGACGCAAACCTCATGGCTTGGTCAAAAATACCTAAATGTGAGAGTCAAAGGGCGGAATATGGGGAATCGCCCTTTTATCCAAAATCAAAATAAGTAGACAGACAAAAAATTAGTCCGCCTACCTAATCGCTAACTACAAATCACTCCCACTCGATCGTTCCCGGTGGCTTAGAAGTAATATCGTAAACTACCCGGTTCACCCCCTTAACCTCATTCACAATCCGATTCGAGATCAGTTCCAACAAATCGTAAGGAACCCGCGCCCAATCAGCCGTCATCCCGTCTTCACTCTTAATAAATCGCAAGACGATCGGGTAAGCATAAGTGCGCTGATCGCCCATCACGCCTACACTGCGAATCGGCAGCAAAACTGCAAAAGCTTGCCAAAGTTCACCGTACAATCCGTGCCGATTAATTTCTTGGCGAACAATGAAGTCAGCATCCCGCAAAATATTTAGTCTCTCTGCGGTAACTTCTCCTATGATCCGAATCGCCAATCCCGGGCCGGGGAAAGGTTGTCGGTTGACGATTTCTTCGGGAAGCCCGATCGACCGGCCGACTTTTCGCACCTCATCCTTAAACAGTTTTCGCAGCGGTTCAATCAGCTTAAATCGCAAATCTTTCGGCAAACCGCCGACGTTGTGGTGGCTTTTAATTTTAACAGCAACTCGCTCGCCACTTTTCGGGTCTACATTAGTGTCAGCCGACTCAATCACATCAGGATAAAGAGTACCTTGTGCCAGGTAGTCGAAGGGGCCTAGACGCTTCGATTCTTCTTCAAATACGTTGATAAACTCGTGACCAATCCGCTTGCGTTTTACTTCAGGATCAGTAATCCCTTCAAGTTGAGCTAAAAAGCGTTCGCGAGCATTAACATACTCAACATCAATGTGGAATTGCTCTTTAAATAATTTTACCAACCGTTCTGGTTCATACTTCCGCATAAACCCTTGGTCGATAAACATACAGGTAAGTTGGTCGCCGATCGCCTTGTGCAGCAAGAAAGCCAAAGTAGAAGAATCTACACCACCGGATAGAGCAAGCAAAACTCGTTTCTCTCCGACTAGCTCTCGAATTTCCCGAATCGATTCCTCCACAAAAGTAGCAGTCGTCCAAGTCGGTTCGCACTCGCAAATGTGGTAAACAAAATTGCGAATTAAAGCTATTCCCCCGATCGAGTGAACTACTTCTGGGTGAAACTGAACCCCGTACAAATTTTTCTCGTGGTTAGCAACAGCAGCAGACGGAGTATTGTCGGTGTGGGCGAGGATCTCAAAACCCGTCGGCAGTTGAGTACAGGAGTCTCCGTGGCTCATCCACATCGTGCTTCCCTCTTCGACATTGGTCAGCAAATCCGTAGGATCGTCAATAAATAGCGATGCCTTGCCGTATTCCGCTAATTTAGAGCGCTCAACCGTGCCTCCGAGCTGCTTTACCATCAACTGCATCCCGTAACACACTCCCAACACCGGTATTCCCAAATTCCAAATTTCTGGGTCGCATTGGGGTGCTTTTTCATCGTATACAGAACTCGGCCCTCCTGAAAGAATAATTCCTTTAGGATTGATAGCTTTTAACTGTTCTGCAGTAGTGCGGTAAGAAATAACTTCGGAATATACTTGAGTTTCGCGAATGCGACGAGCAATCAGTTCGGAATATTGCGAACCGAAGTCGAGAATCACGATCATCTGGCGATCGATCTTCCCCAGAGAAGAGTTTGTGAGGTCTGATTCAGTTTTTATTTGAGTAGTCACGGTTATTGCGTAATTGCTAATTGCTAATTGGGTCGAAAGTAGCGGAGGTATCTGTCGCGGTCTCAGTACAATTCTAAGGAAGGCGAGGAACCATTAGTCGCTAGGAATAAATCTTATTCATACTAGATTGCAGTCAGCGATGTTAGTCGATTAATCGGGTACAGGGCAAGCATAGATTTACTTCGAGCCTTACCCTAATTAATAGAATTATTGCTTCAAAAACTGCGTCCCGAAGCAACCTAGTATAATTAAGGTCTAGGGACAAAGAATTATTACTTGTTAAATATTATCCCTGAGCGATGTTTTAAACAGAATTCAGGGATATTCACACTAGATTAACAAATTTGAGTCAAAAATGTATCTCCTATATCACTTTTAACAATAATTTTGCGATCGCGCCCGAACATGACCGAGCCCACGGGGATTTGCAAGTTAGTGTGAGTAAAAATGCAATCCGATGAGCGCAAGTCTATTTGTCGGGCGATGTCGCCGTAAATTCGATCGACCCAATTGCTCCCAAACTCGGCGTCTAAAGCCCGCAGTTGCCCAAGAGCCTCTTCGGCTGTCGCTGCGGCAAAAATTGCGGAACACGCATCGGCGGGCATTCCAGCTTTAGCACAGTAAGCTGTGAGAATTTCCCTGCGCCCGTCAGCGAGGTGGTGGTGAGTGTGAAAAATCCCCGCCGCCAATTTCATCAGTTTCCCGTGATAGCCAAACAGCAAAATTGACTGCACGCCCTGATATCCTGCTTCTACCAGCAGCGGGCCGAGCCAGTTAGCGGTTTTGACGAGCCTATCAGGATTAATCCCCAGTTGTCGCGCTAAATCCAAGCCGTTTTCGCCGATGCAAAAAACCAAACAGTCAAACAGTTCGGCTTTTTGTTGCAGTTGTTCGCGGTAAACTTCCAACTGTCCAGGGGCACTCAGCGGTTGAGAAATGCCAGTTGTACCCAGCAGCGAAAGTCCTTCTACCACGCCGAAAGCTTCGTTAGAAGTGCGGGTGGCTAGTTGGCGCCCTGACGGCAGAATCAGGGTGACAGTAATTTTTTCGGACGGTGCGAGGTCTAGGCTCAGATTCGATCGCAGCAGCCGCATTGCGTAATCATAGATCGCCGCCCCTCCACCGACTGTGTGACGCCCTATACCTTCACCGCCGAGAATCACAATCTGCTCTCCCTCTCCCCGATTCTCTCCCTCTCTCTCCCTCTCTCCCTCTTCCCAATTCCCCAATTCCACCATTGCCCAAACGGGGGTATTGCGAGTCAGATCGAGATTGTCCCCCGGATCGGAGCGAGTCACGCCTAAAGCCGTACCAGTTTTGAGTACAGACGCCTGTTCGATCGGAATTTCTGCCGTTATTTGCGGTTCCAGTAAATTTACTGATACGCTATCTAGAGACTGAATACCCTCACGCAAGCACCGCAAAGCTGCAAGTGCAGCCGCACAGGCAAATACTGGCAACGTATACCCCGATAAAGGTTGAGTTTTAGTCACGATCAAATGCAGAAATCTGTAAGTTTGCGGGCGATCGACATCACGCCTTAGCACTGATAGCCCTCAAACATTTAAGTTTAATTCTAGGGTTTGCTATTATTATCAGTTAGCGTAAATTTTGTCAAGTGATAATTTTGTCCTGCCAGTTGCCGATCGCAGCCACACTTTTGTTGAGGTGCGTTAGCGGAACTCTCCTAGAGGATCGCCAACAACCGACTCCGAAGGCTTACGGGCCGGTGCGGGCGCTTTTCACAATATTTAGCTAGCCGTAAAGGTTTGAGAGCCGAGTCGAGGATCTGGGGCGAAAATTGTTTTGGCCCTTGGGAGGAGTTGTTTGAGGCCGAACTCGAGCTATTTTTGGCAGGCGAAATGCTGCGATCGCTTCCTTGTTAAGCCCTAAAACCTACTTTTTTACAACTGGCAAATTTATCAAGGAAATTGGGTCTAAAACCCTGTCCTTCTAGGACGGCTTTAATTTCTTAAATCCCTTCCTAAAAGTCAGGAAATTTCTAGTATACTAGAGTTGTCAAGGTTAGACTCCTGCGCCCGGAGTGCATAAAAACAGTTAACGACACACTTTCAGGCGTAAACCGGGGGACAAAGAGCGGCGAAAACTCTCTAAACAGCTAGGGGCTTAACACAGTTCCTTTAACCACAGAAACAAACTATTTAGTGTTGTTAAGTAGGGTAGGGCATACCCCAACTCTAGGTAAATATCCTAGTACGCTTTTGGAGATAGACCCTCTGGGGTTGCTGTGAGTTGAACTCGTCAATTGGTATTTTGTACGGTTGAAAGGTTTAAGAAGTGCCGAAAGGACATAGCGCTTAAAGGTCAGTCGATGAATTAAGAATCCCTACGCCTTTAGGCTGGGGAGTGTCAAATCTCCCAAGCGGTTGATGTCCCAGCGATCGCTTGCCATCTATATTAATAACCATTACCCGGAAGTGCCAGTCTAGCTTTCAAGCTCACACCTTGAAGGCTGGGCTGGTTTTATCTTAAGAGGCTAGCTCAGAAATTTTGAGCATAAAGATTAAATTTTATTGACACCTGCGCGTGAAAAATAATTTAACGATCGGCCAGCCTCAAACCCTTGCCACACCAGGATTGGGCAATTCTTTAATCTACGACTAAAATCCTATTACTTATGTTTGAACCAGTTGCAGAGTTAAATGAACCTCTATCTCTTCCGACTCCTGAAATACTAGACAATCAAATATCTCAGCTCGTTTTATCTCCAAAAACAGATATCAAATTTTCCAAAAAAGACGTTCGATCGACCCTGAAAGCCTCAACTCTAGACGGCGTTTTTGCCGCTGTCTTCGAGTCGGCGACCGGTGGCGTGCTGCTGAGCAACTTCTTGCTGCAACTCGGCGCCAGTAGCGTGGAAATAGGTATATTCTCTGCTATTCCGATGGTGGTAAATCTCCTGCAACCATTAGGAGCCTACATCGCAGACCGGACAACCAGCCGCCGCTGGTACAACCTATTTGTATTCAGCGTTTCGCGGCTGCTGTGGCTGGTGCTGGCGGTGGCAATTGTTTGGGGTTCCCAGCACGCAGATCCCCACCAACTGCTGCACTGGACACTGGTAACAGTCGTAGCAGCTAGCGTGCTGGCAGCTTTTGCCAATTCTAGCTGGTTCAGTTGGATGGCTGCTGTGGTTCCTCAGCGCTTGCGGGGACGCTATTTTGGCTTTCGCAACAGTGCTGTCAGCCTCATCACTTTGCTGGGAGTGCCGTTGATGGGATTGGGAGTGTCAACTTGGGACGGCGGTCCAATTGTGGGCTACGGTATTGTTTTATTGGTGGGTGTTTTGGCGGGAATGATTAGTTTGGGCTGTCAATCCTTCATGGTTGATGTGAATCCCCAGGTATACAAAAAAGATACACAGAGCGATCGACTTACAGAGAAAAAAGCAAAAAAAATAACAGATTTTGTGCCTTCTGTGCTGAAAGATTATAATTTTTTAATGTTTATTCTTTACTTCAGTGTGTGGACATTTGCTATTAATCTCAGCGCGCCTTTTTTTAATATCTACCTGCTGAAAGATTTAAGCTTGGATGTGAGTTTGGTAACGATTTACACCAGCTTGAGTTCCGGCGCAAATCTACTGCTGCTGATGTTTTGGGGTAAGTTGGCCGATCGCTGGGGAAATCGCCCCCTGCTAATTGCGGTTGGGCTGGTGGTGGCCCTAACGCCTTTGCTGTGGTTGGGTACGGGGAATTACCCGTTTGCGGTGTGGGTGTGGCTGCCGCTGCTGCACTTGCTGGGGGGAACGACTTTAGGGGCGATCGGGCTGTGTACTAACAATATTCAAATGGAGATAGCGTCGATCGAGCAACCTTCGACTTATTTTGCGATCGCCGCAGCGGTTGCGGGAGTAGCTGGGGCTTTGGGAACTACCGTCGGCGGCTTTCTTGCCGAACTTCCGGGCATGAGTTTGGGTTCACTGTTTGCCCTCTCGGCTGCTGTGCGGTTGGTAGGCTTGCTGCCTTTGGTTTTGGTGCGAGAACCTCGTAGCCAGTCGCTGCGGTCGATCGTCCCCACTTTTGGACGTTTCAAATTTAACCGGGGCTAGGAAATTTTCGCACAAATTTGCCGATCGAGAAACCAGAAAAGCCCACACATTGTTAAAAAAATTACGATTTCACGATCGGAATTTTGGTGTCTGGGGAAAAGTCGGATTAGTTATACCAAATCCCCTTTTTTACTCCAAGGCTGTTTCATATCAAATCCGAGTTAAAAACCCCGTTTATTTCTTAGTCTGCGGAGGCGGACTTCGTTTTTGTAGTAGCGGTTTCAACCGCCGAATCATACAGGGGGTAACAAGACCGGATTTGGTATCATTCTCATTTTTGGCGTTCCCCAAACCCTTTAAATGTAGCCTGTTTCACGTTGTTTTCCTAAATTTATCTTTAATCATTTGCTATTTTATCCTCACCTTGATTTGTCACATCTGAAGGAAACGATAACTTAATATTGATATCTATAGAAATTGTTGCATTATTATTGTCATTAAAAAAATTAATATCAGTTATATGTATTTTAGCGTCTTTTGGTAAAGACCTACCGACAGTAGAATCACCCGATAAATCTACTTTATAACCAGCTTTATCCAACCATTGATGAACATTGCGCCAATTACCAACATCATCACTAGGAGTTTCAGGAATACCCTTAAAATATTGATAGAGAGTTTTGCACATATAAACCTCAGCCCCCCTAGCACTTTTCGACAATTGACGCGCAATATCACTAGGGCTGAAATTGCACAAAAGACCACGCAAATATAATTTTTCTGTATCAGTGAGCCCTTGGCGGGCGTTGGGGAAAATGCGGCGTTTAGCTTCGGTAAATAGTTCATAGATGCGATTCAAGTCCCAAGTTTGGGCAGCTTCGGCAAATAGATCCTTTCTAGTAGGTTTTCGTGTAACCATTTTTAGTCTTGGTGGAAATTGCTAACGTAATGGTAGCATAAATTGATAATGTTCCATAGTTGCGGATGATTATTTTTTGTTTTAAGGTAGATATTACATTGGTCTTTCATGCTTCTGGTCATATTTTTTTGTGACCGTTTCTAGTGCTTTGGGAAAATGCTAATGTAATGATAGGGTAATTTGGTAGTCTTTGTTAGCTTTAAGTTCGTTATCAACAAAACAATCCTAGCTTATCCAACAGTTGAATCATAAAAAGTATGCGAATTATATTTTTAGGCCCGAATGGCGCAGGCAAAGGCACTCAAGCTGCGATCGTAGCCAAGAACTTCGGGATTCATCACATTTCAACCGGCGAACTACTGCGCGAGGAGCGAAAAAACAAAACTGAGATAGGCCAAAAAGCACAATCTTATATAGATAAAGGATCATTAGTCCCTGATAGCATTGTGCTAGATATTGTAAAAGAACAATTAACTAAAAAAGAAGCAACACCAGGTTGGATATTAGACGGATTTCCTCGGAACGTCGCTCAAGTAGGAGCTTTAGACAAATTATTAAGGGATTTAGATCGGCCAAGTTGTGATTGTGTTATCAATTTTGATGTACCAGACTCAGTTTTAGTTCAGCGACTGAGAAAGAGGGCCATTAAGGAAAATCGTACAGATGATACTCCAGAAGTTATTCGGCGACGCATCCAAATTTTTCAGGAAGAAACTGCACCTTTAATCAACTTATATAGTGAGTGGTTGTTGCTAGAAACCATCAACGGGTTTATGTCTAAAGAGGCAGTTACATCAGCAATTAAAGAAGTTTTGTCAGAAGTAAAAAAGCCCACTAAGTCCTAATTCAAGACTTACGCATACCTAGCGTAATTCTGTCATTGTTCGCTGTGCGTCGCCATCTCAAACCCATGTTTTTCGTACTGGGTAAGTCCTTTAATTGATAAATCAAGGAGTACACAAGTTATGTCTTTTAATCAAGTTGATAGAAATATCATTCGTGGTGGCCCAGGAAGTAGCAGTGAGCTTAATTATGATATTTACGCAGAATTACTGTGTAATATGGCGATCGAGGCTACACAACCACTTTCGGAACAAGAACGACATCGTATTTTGATGCAAAATCAATATCATAAAGAAAGTGCTTTTACCATTGGTATTTTTGGTTCTTGGGGGAGCGGCAAAACCAGCCTCATGGCACGAATGAGAAGTGACTTTGAACAATTAGGAACTCGTTCTGCCCAAAAATATAAAACGGTTTGGTTTAATGCTTGGAAATATGACGATAAACAGGACATTAAAAATGCCATAATCCAGACTATTCTCAGTCAAATATGTGAAGACACAAGTATTAATGTAGAAGAGCGCAAGAATATTACAAAAGCGGCTTTAACCTATTCAGTTTGCGCTTTAAAATTAGCTGGCATTTTAGCCAGAGGATATATTAATGTTCAAACAGCAGGTCTTGTTAATACACAAGACATAGCTAAAGAATTAGAAATGTGGGCTAATCCCGATGGAAAACCTCACCTCATTAATCCTTATCAATTTATCAACAACTTTGAAAATGTCTTTAAAAATGCAGTGCAAAGTTATGTGGGTAACGATGGTAGATTGATGATATTTATTGATGATTTGGATCGTTGCTTACCAGAAAATGCTTTATCTGTCCTAGAATGCTTGAAATTGCATTTAGATCAGTCTAACTGTATCTTTGTCATTGGACTTGATAAAAGAATTATTGAGCAAGCGGTGGGACAAAGATACCCTAAAGAGCTTGGTATTACTGGTAGGGAATATATAGAAAAAATAATCAATCTTAACTTTTTTCTATCTGATAAAAATCGAGATGAAGTTAAAGATAGACTGCTTCAAGGTTCTTTAACTGCTCAGTATAGTAATGATGAAAAAATATGGGGGATGATTTCTAAAGCGACTAATTCAAATATCCGTAAAATGCAACAATTTATTACGGCTTTTTATATGATTCAAGAGATTGTAAAAAAACACAACTCGACGATTGCTGATAAGCTCGCACAACCCCGATTAACCGACGATCATCGAAGCATACTTGAAAATAAAAAAATAGACTGGAATACTGATGACAAGTATAAATTTTGCAAAATAATTTTACTTCAGTTAAATTTTCCTGATTTTTACGATCGTTTAGCTAACAATCATCAACTTATGGATCAAATATACAGTGCTTGGCAAAAGGAATGTGGAACAGATGATAGCATAGATATTGGCATAGATAATTTAATCAAGTCTACGAACAAACATCCAATATTTGCACAATTCTTAGAAAATCGAAATTTAATAGACTTTATAGTTACCTACTATAATGATGGTAAAATCACAAATAGTGATGACTGGAAAGCGATTCAAAAATTATCTCAATCTGTAACTTATATGTAATCGTTGAAAAATCATGGAAAATAGCGATGGAAGTATAGAAGATACGAAGGTCATAACCAATGATTTTTGTATCTTAAAAGATACAGATACAGTAGCAGAAGCATTAGCTTTAGTTACTCTGCAAAATGCGAGTGAAATTGTTATTGTAGATGAGGATAAAAAATTTGCGGGTATCCTAACTGACTTATCAATTTTACGATCATTACCACCGCCAGCTTTAGATGTACCTGTTAAGTTTAGAATTAAACCCCCTAAACTTCGCAAACAGTTAAATGAGGAAGTGGTTAATAGTTTAAAAAAGCAGATAAAAGAGGTATTTAAACTAGAAAAAATCCAGCCTTATACTTCTAAAAATCAGAGGCTCATTTATGCGATCGATAAATTAGTGGAATCCTATAAATCAACTTCAGCAATCAGAGTTTTACCTATTATCAATGAGGACGAAACAGTTTATGGCGTAGCTTCTCCCGAAAGCATCTTAAGTCACATTAAATCTAATCAAAAATTTTGTCAATTGAAAGCCGAACGCTTTTTAGCGTTACCGGAAGCGAGTGGTATGGAACAACCATATACTCTACTACCATCAGATACCCTAGCTCAAGCCCGATTTGCGATGAAATATTTGCCGATAGAGCATATAACTATCTGCGATCGCGATGGCAATTTGCTAGGAATGGTTGATAAAAAGCAGGTGACAACACTGACTCATCCCATGTATTTTAGTTTAATGGGTATATCTTTATCGGAAATAATGAAACCTGTAACTAAATTATGTTTGGTTGAGAAAAGTAAAACCTTGCAAGAGTGTATTAATGCTTACTTAAATTTGGAATTTAAGGAAGTAGTTATTGTTGAACAATTGCTAGGCAATATTTACCCAAAAATGGTAGTAACACCTATTGATATTTTACAATTCCGCGTACAAGTTTACCGTCAAAATTAAACAATAAAGGAGGATTTTAATCATGTCTATTAATAATATGGAAGCACGTATCGATCAGGAGTTCCCTGCACTCCAACAGAATAGACCCTTATGGTGGTTACAGCCAACTGACACAGTGGACTATTTAGACGCTATGATGGATGAATTTAAAATCAGGCACGTCCCAATTATTGAGCCTATTGATCCTAAAAGTGATGAACCAAAAGGGGAGTTAAAAACTGTCATTAGCAAGACAGACCTAGTGAAAATTTTAACTCCTCCCAACGAACTATATCCGCCAGAATTCCCTCTGACACCTCAACAAAAATTACAACTGCGAAAATTCAATCAAGAAATTAGTGCAAAATGTCTTAATGAAATTGAGGATTTTGCAAAACTTATGACGATACCTGTCAAGACTCTTTCTCTCAAAAATAGTAAAGTTAAAGATGTTTTTAAGGATTTAATGAATCCTGTAAAACCCGAAGGAGAAAATTTTACTCGACGATATCGGACTCTATGTGTATATGGAGATAATAAGCTTATCGTAGGAACAATATCCTACACCGATGTATTGCGTAAAATCAACGATCCAACAAGTCATACACAGTTCTTAAGGGCAACTATAGGTCAAAATAGCCTATTTAAGAAAAGAGAGGATCTTACTGTATTAACTGAGGATGACAATTTGTTGCGTGCCCGAAGAATTTTGAAGGAAAATTCCTTTACTCATATTCCTATCACAACAGCAGATGGTAGATTTGTGACAGGAATAGTTGATGATGTAATTGTTAATACTTTTTTACACGATATAACTTTGACTCAATACTCAAAATTGCCGTTAAAATATATTATGCTTCCGGTGAATGAGAGAAACAGCGTAAGTCCTGGAGATCGTACCTCTGAAGTGATTGAAACATTTGTTCCAGATAATTCTAAGGATAGACCTACTGCTCTTGTAGTTTGCACAAAAGACTCTGATAGTGGTAAATTTACCTTCGATGGAATAATCAGCTATACTGATATTTTTCGAGGCTTCCTAATGTTTATAAATCCAGGCTCGCCAACTCCTGAAAATCCCCAATAAACCGCAAACGAATTGACGCAAACCAACTCCAAAAATGATTGTAGGTCGTCTCACCGTCAAGCATCAGATTATTGATTATGAAAAACAATCTGATTTCAACGAAAACCTTAGATATTCTCCTTGGAACGGCTTAGCAGTTCATCGTCCAGTAGGTGCGATCAATCGGATACGCGGTGTTGTTTACCCGGTTGTAGCGAATTATCGCCTTCAAAAGCGAGGTCTTGTCCACCAAGAACCAACCGGAGAAGAAACATTTTAAGGAAATAATTTGAGGTGGGGACATCATTTAATGCCATCAGCCAGGTGTCGTCTGAGCAAATGGCAACTCAAAGAACTTAACAAGCGAAACCTTCAAAAAATCCCATCCCTTTTTAGGGGGTGGGAGTGTTGAAAATTTTTAATTCTTAGTCCTCAGTCCTTAGTCCTCATTATTCAGTAGCAATTAATCAATAACTGGGTTCCTACCCAATTATTAATTATTCTGCTAGCAACCAACTGATGACTAATGACCAACGACTGATGACTAATAACTTAAGCTTGCCGTGAGTAGTATTCCACGACTAGCAGTTCGTTAATCTGTAGAGCTATCCACTCGCGTTCGATAACGCCGTTAACTTTGCCAATTAGTTTTTGCTTATCAAATTCCAAGTGATTTGGCAAGTGAGCCAAGCCTGGGTCTTTGAGATTAGCTTCTACCATTGTGCGCGAGCGCTCTCTATTTTTCACAGCAACCACATCACCAGGCTTGCACTGATAGCTGGCGATATTGACTTCACGGTCATTGACAGTTATGTGACCGTGATTTACCAATTGTCTAGCGGACGGAATGGTTGGAGCCATTCCCATCCGAAACACAGTATTGTCCAAGCGCATTTCCAAAAATTGCAGTAACACTTGACCTGTGGAGCCCGTGACACGGCGGGCTTTGCGGACGTAACGGAGCAGTTGGCGTTCCGTCACACCGTAATTGAAACGGAGTTTTTGCTTTTCTTGCAAGCGAACCGCATACTCAGAGAGCTTTTTGCGGTTTTGACCGTGCTGTCCAGGCGGATAATCTCGTCTGGGGGTTTTGCGGGTTAGACCCGGCAACTCTTTCAGGCGACGGACGATTCTCAATCGGGGGCCTCGATATCGAGACATTTATTTTCCTCTCTAATATCTGTATGCAATATTTATGCAGACTCTATATTATATGTTGGTAACGGTCAAAATTAAAATAAAGATCGATAAAAAAACGATCGACCGCAGCGCGATCCATAATGTGCGGTAAATTCTGAAGGAAAAGCCGATCGATCGCCCCAATCAGCCAAAAAAACTCACTACTCGATCTGCCATGCACAACCGCAATTTTTCCCGCACTTCTTCCCCAAAGCCAGCACCGACAGGCTCAAAGCCTACCGCGCGCTGGATATTGGCTCTCGGCACGCAGCTAGCAGCACTAGGTTTGTTGGCAGCAGCACTGCCAATCTCACCAGCATCAGCCATTACTATTAGAATCCCTCGCTCTAGGAATCCCTATCGCGTCTGCGCCCTGGAACTAATCGAAGCCGGAGTGGGGGCAGAGGCCGCCGCCGCCGCTTGTGCTGACGCCCTCCACCCCCGTGACATATCTAAATGTGCCCTCCAAATCAACCGCAAAACCAATATTTCGGGTGTCGAAGCGCTCTCTAGCTGTCGGCGGGTGAGGCGTCCCCAAGAATTGGCTACTTGCGTAGTGAATATTAACGGCAAAACTCGAACTCAACCGGCAGATCCCCTGCTAGTGCTCGATGGATGCCGCCGCAGTTTATTGCCACAAGAGTTTGCTGAATGCGTAGTCGGTTTGAGCGGCAGGCTCGACTTTCCCACTGACAGCTTAATCGCAACTTGTCTCGATCCGAGGGGCAGCGTGAGCCAGTTGGACGGGCGCCCTGCACCTACCCCTCCTGTGGAGCTAATTTCACCGCCTGCGCCTCTCAATTAATTACTGTTAACAGTTGACTGTTGACTGTTGACTGATGACTGTTGACTGATGACTGATGTCCGATCGATTAACAATAATATCCTGGTCGGGGCGGGTTTTTGAGATTGTCCATTATTGGCAGGTATTGTTGGTGAACCCGCCCCTACAAAAATCGCGGTCGCTCGACCGGACATGATATGACTAATGACTACTTTTTTTTAATCAAATGTCAGAAATTTTTGCTCAAATTACAGTCGAAGAATTAGCTCGCCAATTAGCAGAAACCAATGCTGAGAAATTGCAGCTTGTAGATGTGCGGGAACCTTACGAAATTGAACTCGCGGCGCTGCCGGGATTTGTAGCTTTTCCGTTGAGCGAGTTTGCCGAATGGTCTGGTGAAATTGACGCTAGACTCGATCGCGACACAGAAACCCTCGTTCTGTGCCATCACGGAGTGCGATCGGCTCAAATGTGCCACTGGTTAGCCACTCAAGGATTTACTAACGTTAAAAATATCGTTGGTGGTATCGATGCTTACTCAATGGTGGTCGATCGAACCGTCCCCCGCTATTAACATCAAATCCAGTTCTTAACTATCATTTTTTTCAGAGTCCGCGCGGGCGGACTTTGTATGTGTAGAAACGAATTATATTTCCCCGGAATTAGCTAATTAACAGCAGCAAATCGAAAATTTAAAAGCGTACTCATAGTGAGCCGATCGCGCCCGTGCCTTTTCGAGTCATAAAGAGCCTCATCAGCCGCCAGTAGCAGCGTTGTCGCATCATTTTCCGGCCCCGGAACAACGCTGGCAATTCCCAAACTAATCGTTACCACAGAATTAGGTAGACCGTCAACAGTCTCCGGGTTAAAAACAATATTCAAAGCTTTCACTTTCGCTCTAATTTGTTCGGCAACAACCAGAGCAGCCGACGCATCAGTTTCCGGTAAAATCACAGCAAATTCCTCGCCCCCGTAGCGAGCAGCTACATCAGCAGGACGCTGGAGCGATCGGCGAATTGTCTGAGCTACCGCTCGCAAACACTCATCTCCTGCTTGATGTCCGTAGGTATCGTTATATATTTTGAAATAATCCAGGTCGCACAAAATCAAAGATATCGGACACCCCTCACGAGCCATCTGTTTCCATTCCGCTCGCAAGCAACTATCAAAATGCCGTCTGTTACCAATTTGAGTAAGTTCGTCCACATTCACCAAAGTTTGCAGCCTTTGATTTTCCTGCAGCAACTCCTCAAAACCAACCACCGACAACTTCTCCTCGCACAAATTTTGCCCTTGAAAATACAGGCGATATAATTCGCAAGACAAACTACAGTTATTTCCCTCTAATTTGACAAGTCCCATGCTGTCTAACTGATAAGCCATCAAAGGTTCGAGGTAAATGCTATTTTTAGCATCGACAACTTGTTGGAATGCGGAGGCGAGTTCGGGCTGCTGTTGAATGGCGATCGACTGATTTTGCAAGTAGTCGCTATAAATTCCGCTGTGAGTAGGAGCTGCTGTTAACAGTTCTGCCAACTCGGCTCGCCCCAGTTCCTCCCCAGGCTCATCCCGATCGCCCGACTGGCGATTTTGTTGCAAAATTGCCAGGTGATACAGCGCTAAATGTACTAGATAAGGATGCCCGCCTACCATGTTCATTAATTGCTCTATCGGATCGCTATTGCTCCAGTTCAGTCCGTGTCTGCACGCCAAATCTTGAACTTGTTCAGCAGTAAATTCTGATAGTTTAATCGGCATTCCTACATTAAATGGAGATTGATTAACATTCAAAGCAATATAATTTTCTCTCGAATGAATGACAACGGTGCGGAGTTTTTGCCAAGTTTTGCTAGCGCGAGCTTGTTCGTACCAAAAACGGAGCATCGAAAGAAAATCTTGAGCAATGTTGGTGCGTTCAAATACGCGATTTATTTCGTTGATAACCAAGACAATGGGACTGTCAATTTGTTTGAGCAAATAGTTGTCAAAGTAAATAGTGCAGCTTACTTTGCTGCCCATATCTTCATCCCAGAATTCATCAATATTTGGTTCGAGTTTGAGTTGCCGAGCGACATTGACACAAAACCAGCGCAAAAATTTATCTAAACTAGCAAAAACCGCTGCGTCGGCTTGCTTAAAGTCTACAGTTACTGTGCGGTATCCACGATCGACTGCCGCGTGAATTATCCGCAGCATCAGCGAACTTTTGCCCATTTTTTTGGGAGCTTTAATGCGAACAAGGCCTCCGGGTTTGCTAATTTCTGCACAGGCGAGGGCTTCGGCCCCTGAGCGCTCAATATAAAATCGAGAGTCAAGCGGTATGGGGCCGCCGGGAAATTCTAGGTCGGCAACTGTTTGGATCATCAAGTTTGGTGATTTTTGGAGTCCTGCCATAGTTCTTGCACAAGGCGATACCCTGACTGTATCTTACCTTTGTCAGGTTACGGGGTAGAGGAGCGGTGTCCGAGATCGATCTACAATCCTACAAAATCTAAGTTTTTAGGGACTTCCCGGAACTCACTTTGCTATAGTAGTGTCACTTTACCCAATCTCAAACCCTGCTTCAACACGGCTCTGCAGATCGACAAAAATTAGACGGTAGCCCAGACGCGATCGTTCTTGGTCTTTACCGGAAAAATAACTCGTCGGTCGTCGAGGTCGCGCAGGAAGAGCCCCTATCTAAGGAGAAATAATCATTGTCACGCCGCTACCTGTTTACCTCTGAATCGGTCACTGAAGGCCATCCCGATAAAATCTGCGATCAAATTTCAGATACGATTTTAGATGCCTTACTGACTGAAGATCCCAAAAGCCGCGTCGCAGCCGAAGTTGTCGTCAACACCGGCTTAATGCTGCTGACGGGCGAAATTACCACGAAAGCTCAGGTAAATTACATAGAATTAGCCCGGAAAAAAATAGCCGATATTGGCTACATCCACGCTGACAACGGCTTTTCGGCCAATAGTTGCTCAGTGTTGGTGGCTCTTGATTCTCAGTCTCCCGATATTGCTCAAGGGGTGAATACAGCCCACGAAAGCCGGGAACAATCGAGTGAAGAGGAATTAGACGCCATCGGCGCTGGCGACCAAGGCTTGATGTTCGGCTTTGCTTGCAACGAAACGCCGGAATTGATGCCTCTGCCGATCAGTTTAGCGCACCGAATTTGCCGTCAACTGGCCGCAGTCCGCAAAACCGGTCAGTTATCTTACCTGCGTCCCGACGGCAAAAGCCAAGTTACGGTGATTTACGAGGACGGCAAACCTGTTGGCATAGATACGATTTTAATTTCTACCCAGCACACCGAGACGATCGGCGACATCACAGAAACGGCCGCAGTTCAAGCCAAGATCAAAGAAGACCTTTGGACTGCAGTCGTCCAACCTGTGTTTGCCGATATTAGCGTGCAGCCGGATGCAGAAACTCGCTTCCTTGTCAACCCCACCGGCAAATTTGTGGTCGGCGGGCCTCAAGGAGATTCGGGTTTGACGGGCCGCAAAATTATTGTGGATACCTACGGTGGCTATTCCCGCCACGGCGGTGGCGCTTTTTCTGGGAAAGACCCCACTAAGGTAGACCGCAGCGCGGCTTATGCTTGTCGCTACGTTGCTAAAAATATCGTAGCGGCCGGTTTGGCCCAAAAGTGCGAAGTGCAGTTGAGTTATGCGATCGGGGTTGCGCGCCCTGTTAGCATGATGATCGAAACTTTTGGCACTGGAAAAGTTGATGACGATCGCCTTTTAGAAGTTGTGAAGCAGCATTTTGAACTGCGTCCTGCGGGCATCATTCAGGCATTTAACTTGCAGAATTTGCCTGCTGAAAGAGGCGGCCGTTTCTATCAAGATGTGGCGGCTTACGGTCACTTCGGACGCACTGATTTAGACTTGCCTTGGGAGGCAACTGATAAGGCGGAACTTTTGAAAGAAGCTTTGAGCCAGAAGTTGTCGGGAGTAGCTGGATAGTACAATTTTGGGGTGCGCGAAGCGCCCCTTATCCATAAATAATATCGAGTGCTACCAATCAATATAGGGTGCGTACTCCGCACCTTATTCATAAATAATATCGGGTGTTCTTCGGCGCACCTTATCCATAAATAATATCGGGTGCTACAAATTAATAACGTAGCGTGCGTACTCCGCACCTTACAAAAAAAAAGAATAAATAAATGCGATTTTTCACACCTTTCCAATCTGCAATTCGCAGTTTGGTCTCTTCGTTCCAACAGCGGTTGGCGACTGGATTTTTTGCACCAAATCCATCAGGGCTGCCAAGTTCGTTACCGGCTGACAATCCTGGTGGGATTCGCGGCGTTTGGATACCCAGCACTGACTGCAAAGTTCTCACCTCAAAACAGCGAATTGCTGATGCAATGGACTTTCTCGCCGATACGGGATTTAATACCGTTTTTCCTGTAGTTTGGAACGGGGGTTTTACGGCTTATCCTTCTCAAATTATGTGCCAACAATTTGGGGCGGAAATTGACGTGCGGTATCGCGGTCGCGACCCCTTGGCAGAATTAATTGTTGAGGCAAAGAGAGTTGGTTTAAAAGTGATTCCTTGGTTTGAATACGGCTTTGTGAGTTCTTACAATCGCAAGGGCGGTCATTTGCTGGCGAAAAAACCTGAGTGGGCCGGCCGTGATGCCAGCGGCAATTTACTTAAGAAAAATAACTTTGACTGGATGAATTCTCTTGACCCGGAAGTCCAAGAGTTTGTGCTGGGGTTGATGCTGGAAGTTGCTAAGAATTATCCAGTAAACGGCGTTCAAGGAGACGATCGCATTGCGTTCCCGGTAGAAGGCGGTTACGACGAAAAAACGGTTAAACGCTATCGAGAAGAGTGCGGTAGAGCAGCACCATCGGATTGTAAAGAGCAACATTGGGTGCAGTGGCGTGCTAATATTATTACTGAGTTTGTAGCTCGTTTACACCGAGAAGTGAAAGCGATTAATCCTGATTTGTTGCTATCGATGTCGCCGAGTCCTTATGACTGGGGGCTGGTGGAATATTTGCAAGATTCTAAAGCTTGGGTTGACAAAAATTTGGTGGATCTGCTTCACCCGCAGTTTTATCGCCGCGATTTTAATGCTTACAAACAATTGGTCGATAAAATGATTTCGGGACAGCTTAGCGGGCAGCAAGTAAAGTGCGTGTCGCCCGGTATTTTGTTGACGAATCGAGGCAGTAAATATAGCATAACTCCCGAACTGTTGTTGCAAGTAATTGCTTACAACCGGTCTTGCGGGATTCAAGGAGAAGTGATGTTTTTTTACGAAGGTTTGCGAGATAACGATAATGCTTTGGCTAAGGTTTTAAAAAAAGGGCCCTATGCTCGTTGAGAGATTGTCCCGGAATCAAGGAGTTGGCGGTTGGCTGCGGTCAATCGATTTTAGATTTTAGATTTTAGATTTTAGATTTTAGAATTGAAGTATTGACCCCACGGATGAATCCGGGGGCTTGTATCCTGGATGCTTGATTGTCAACCGTGCCGATCGCTATTTCCAGCCAAGTTGGTATAAACTTAGGATGTGGCACCATTCTCAGTAAGCTTTTATGAACAGGCAAGATGCCTGTTCCACAAGAAAATTCACTCTTTGTGGAACAGGCATCTTGCCTGTTGCTGACAATGGTTCAAGATGTGAGTATAAAATGATATAGCAGAGCTATGCCCGTTAATAGCACAGCGATGCCAAGCAGCAAGCGCTACTCATTGTCAAGGTGATCGCCCAAACAAACCCGATAATTAATAATTGGGGAGTTGCAAAAATAGTGGAATAAGACATATTTTAGAAGTGGTGCAAGCTTTTTTTTAGAAGTAGCGTTTTGTAGACGCCATATTTTTTAAAGACAGTTTAAAAGAGCAATCTCAACCGCTCGCCAAAATATTAGGATAAATCAGTGACCTCAGCAGCAAGCCTCATCGAACAGCTACCCCAGCTCAGCGATGCTCAATTTCATCAAAAATATTTGAAACAAAAACAAGGGATGCACACCTTGGCGACTATATTGCCGCAAGTAGAACAGCAAAGTCTGGCTTTGCGGGCAGTAAAATTAGCTCTAAAAGTAAATTTAAAACTCGGCTCGAAGCTAGCAGGAACGGTAAAGCCAGAATTTCAAATAGCTACAATAAAATTAATCGACAAAATCCCAACTTCGCCGCTGCTCAAAATTCAACTGCTGGCCCTCACAAGTTCGGATATGGCAATTCCGATGCTGGTGGCCGCATTGAACCACAAAGAAAGTGCAGTGCGCCTTGATGGGATTCGGGCGATCGGGAAAATCGGCTCCGAAGCAGCAGTAATTGAATTAGCCCGATCGCTCGAATCCAAAGATTCCCAAATCCAAGCTTGGGCGGCTTGGGCTTTAGGAGAAATTGACTCGAAACCAGCCGCCGTAGCACTGCTCAAAGCCGTCAAACACCCAGATTCCAAGGTGCGCGCCTGGGCTGTTTGGGCATTAGGCAAAATTAACCCGAAAATAGCCGTCCCCGCGCTGCTGAAAGCCCTCAAACACCAAGACTCGGAGGTGCGCTGGCGGGCTGCCGTCAACTGCGGGAAAATCGGCGTCTCTGAGGTAGTTCCCGGGCTGCTGAATGCCCTCAGAGACGAAAATCACATCGTCCGCGCTAGGGCGGCGGCGGCTTTGGGGAAAATCGGCGATTCTGAGGCAGTACCAGGCTTAGTAGAATTGCTTCACGATGATCCCGACTCCTATGCAGTTTCTTTGAGGGCCGCCGAGGCCTTGGGACAAATCGGCACGGAAACGGCTGTGGCGGGGCTGGTGGAAGCCCTCAACCATGACGATTCAGACGTGCGCGGCAGTGCAGTTTCTGCGTTGGGGGAAATCAGCAGCGAGGTGGCTATGGTGGCCGTAATCGGGTCGCTCTCGGATCGAGATATTTTCGTGCGCGGCAGGGCGGCGGTTGCCCTTGGGAACATCAATACAGAGGGAGATGCGAAATTGCCAAAAATGGTGGTCGCTGGACTGGCGAGCGCAATTGGCGACAGCGAATCTTATGTGCGGTGGAGAGTTGCTGCTGCTTTGGGGGAAATTGGGACAGAGGAATCTGTGGCAGGTTTGGTACGGCTGCTGGGGGACGAAGCTTCTGGAGTGCGCCAAAAGGCTGTTAAATCCCTCGGTCAAATTGGCTCAACGGCTGCTATTTTGGCTCTGGAAACAGCTTTAAATCGCGAATTTGCTGACGTTCGTGCGCTGGCTGCCCAATACTTGGCGGATGTCAGGATTGAGGCAGAAACAGTTGATTTTGCTCCCTCAGTCTCTGCAGATTTATCGGGTGAAAAACTGCCGAAAATCCTGATTGCTTCGCAAGTAGAAGCCAGCGAATACATTGTTGATCGCGCTGCGGGGCGCGAGATTAAATACCTGATCTCGATCGGCAGTCCGGGTGTGCCCGAACCCAAAAATTTTCATCAAATCCCGAACCGAATGTGCCTGGAGTTTAACGACCTCGACACCCCCGTTGACGACCCCGATCAAATCTTGCCTACCCTTGAGGATATACTGAAAATTATTGATTTCGCCCTTAAAATATCGTCCCAGGGAGGCAGTTTGCTCATCTGCTGCCAAAGTGGGATCAGCCGTTCAACGGCCACAGCTTTGACTGTTTGTGCTGCGCTGTTGGGTCGTGGCAAAGAACGGGAAGCTTGGGCCTTGGTGCTTGCCGCCAGACCCCAAGCCAAGCCGAATCGCTGGATGGTACACTTGGCCGATGAAGCTTTGGGTAGAGACGGTAAGCTAGCACTGGCGATCGAATTGACTACCGCAACTCCAGAACTCGCAATTGCCAAAAATTGACCTAAAGCATCCAGGATACAAGTCCCCGGATTCATCCGTCCAGAAATAAAAAACCTGTATCCGATAAACTTGCCCCCGAATTTATCCGTGGGGTCCATGCTTCAATTCTAAAATCTAAAATCTAAAATCTAAAATCGATTGACTCGCAGAAACCGGGTTTCTTTTCACAAGACCTACAGTTATACTCAACTAACGACACTTCACCTCAGACTTGTCTTTGCGGGGCAACGATGCCAAAAGTTGATCGCCAGGGTGCAAAAGTTCGATCGGCTGCTGCATTTGTGACATTCTGTGCTATGAAGTTGTCGGATGCTCAACAAAAACCGTCAAGCAATCGTCGCATTGCTGGCAGCCCAAGTCCAAAGCGAAGGAATCGGGTGCATTGTCAACAGACAATATCAGCTTTGGGCGAATCACAGGCAAAACAGGTCAGAGAGAATTTTCTGCCTGTAACATTCCACGCGGGGATAATTCACTGCGGGGATAAATTTTTATTTTTTTGCCTGCTGCAGACTTTTACGAGTCGAAAAAGTAATTGGGCAACAGTCCTCAACAGCCTAATTATCTCTTAGACATCAACCGAATTTAAGTTTCTCCTCTGACTCGACCAGAGTTTCAGATGCTTTTTCGCAGATGTCTACCGTCAAATAGACAAGCTTTTCCGTTTGGAGAACTTAAGAACGTGATAGATTTTAACAGAATACAGGGGTTGCATATGTCAAAAATTAACTTCCTAAAAAAAACAGGACACGAAGCAAGTTTCTCGGTTGCCGTTTGGGAAGACCAGGGGGAATTGAATCCAGACTTAGAACCATTGAACCCGCCGAAAAAAAACGTGAAAACGCGAAATGTTAACCCAAAAGATACGAATTTAGGTAAACAGATGCCAGTTTTTATTTCGGAAGAAGTGGGTGCTGTAGAAACCGTGAAAACAAAAAAAATTACCCATAATTTTCTAGAAAAAGTATCCTGGAAAGTCCGCAAAAGTTTGCCATCGAAAATTGGCGGTTTGCCTATCCATCAAAAAATTGGCTACGGGTATTTGCTGGCAATAGGAATCGGCTTTTTGGGTTCGCTGAGCGGACTGGTGATTGCCGATTACTACCAAGGACAAGGATTAAAGCAATTCAATGATGCTCACCTACAAGCGCAATTGCTCGGCAATTTTAAAGAGGCAGCGCTGGCGGCCCAATTGCAGGGTTCACAGCTTGATTCTTTTGTAGATAATTCGGTCAAGCTAAAACAGCAAGAAGAGCAGTTGGTTAAGAGTATTGTTAAGGCAAAAAATCTGCGTTTGCATATAGAAAAGTTTGCCGACAGCCAACCCGCTTGGCTGGCAGCAAAACCGGAAGTTATCAAGTTTTTAGTGCAAGATTGCACGAAAAATTTAGAAGCATACGCCGATAGTCTCAAGTCAACTTTGCAGGAAATCCAGCAATCGCAACTGTCGCCTGGGGAGATAGAGTCGGCGAGAAAATTGCTCGCAATCGAAAGCGGAGAAGGTGTAAAACAGCTCAACAGCAGCCTTGAAGAATTGAGCAAAATCCTTGAGATTGCCCAGCGGCAAGAGGGCCAAGGTGGTGAAGTGATGGAAGACGCTCAAGGCATGGAAAAAGCCATAATTATTATTAGTATGCTGCTGTCGGTAGTGGTGGCGGGAATTGTGGCTTACCGGACGAGTCGGGCGATCGCCCAACCTGTTATCAGCGTCACTCAGGTGGCCCAACAAGTAGCCGCTGAGTCTAATTTTGACTTGCGAGCACCCGTCACCGGACAAGGCGAAATCGGCTCTCTGGCTGCCTCTCTCAATCACCTAATAGAGCGAGTTTCGGGACATACAAAAGAATTAGAACAAGCGAAGGAAGTCGCCGTCGCCGCTAACACTGCTAAAAGCCAGTTTTTAGCAACTATGAGCCACGAATTGCGGACGCCTCTAAATGCGATTATCGGCTACAGTCAACTACTTTCAGAAGATGCCCAGGATGCGGGATTTGATGAGTTTGTACCCGATTTGCAGAAGATTGAAAAAGCAGGCGCGCATCTGCTATCTTTGATTAACGATATCCTTGATTTGTCAAAAATTGAAGCGGGGGGTATGAAACTCGAAATCCAGGAGTTTGACATCGAATCCCTGGTTGATAATGTTGCGAGTGCCGCGAAACCGTTGGTAGAGAAAAATGGCAATGTTTTGGAGATTGAGTGCGATCGAACTGTGGGCATAATGCACGCAGATTTCAAAAAAGTGCGACAGGTTTTGATACATCTGCTTAGTAATGCTGCGAAGTTCACCAAAAACGGTAGGGTGAAACTGAGTGTCAGGCGCATTGCAGGAAGTGGCAAATTGAATGCAGCAGGGCGATCGGCTATTGACAATTCAATGGCGGCCGATGAAACTCATTCTGGGGCGATCGCTTGTCCCCTGCTGAATGTTGAAGAGTCGGATTGGATTTGTTTATCTGTTAAAGATACCGGAATTGGAATGTCGGAAGAACAACAGCACAAATTGTTTGAAGCTTTTGTGCAAGCTGACTGTTCAACAACGCGACCTTACGACGGCGCCGGATTGGGGCTGACACTTAGCCGCTACTACTGTCAGATAATGGGTGGGGAAATTTTGGTAGAAAGCGAAGAGGGGAAAGGGTCTATTTTCACTGTGCGGATACCGGCGGGAAACGGGTGATGTGATTTTGGGGCGAGTTGGTGGCGGGGGTAGGCACGGGGAGTAGGGGTAGCACTACCCCTACAAAATCATCGTTTTCTTGAGAATGAAACCGCCCTGAAGATGTAGGGGGTAGGCAGAGGGGCGAAAATTTATGTTTCAAACCTCTGGCTTTATGTCCAAATGCTTTAGTCTTGTCAGTGGGGGCGATCGTTCCGGGCGCGATATTTTATTTTTTTGCCATGTCTATTTTAGATTCTTTCTGGTGCGTTTTGTTACACATTTTAAATATATTATTGCACTATTTACAGGCTTCGTATATAATAATTATATATTGACATTTTGCAAAATTGTTAAAAGAAAAAACGTTTATTTAAGGATGTGGATTGAGCCATGATTGACTGTCTCAATGCTGCTCGCTACTTCATTATCAGAGCTTATGAAGATGGTATAGAAGCTGAAATGACCAATATGAAGGTTCAAAAGCTTTTATATTATGCTCAGAGCTTACATTTGGCGCTGTACAATGAGCCATTGTTTGCAGAAGAAATCCAAGCGTGGCGCTATGGGCCTGTTTGTCCTCCTGCTTATAGATTCTACTGTGATTTTGAGGCTAAACAATTACCAATTCCTCCCAAAGAATCCTTGTCTGATTTTCCCTCTGAGAAGAAAGAACTTTTAGAAGAAATTTGGGAATACTTCGGTGGCTACCATGCTTATCGACTCAGCGATATGACTCACGGAGAATTTCCTTGGAAGAAAGCTCGTAAAGGTCTACCACCTCAAGCAAGTTCAACGGAGCCAATTCAGCTTAATGACATGAAGGAATTAGGCTATCAAAAGCTCGATCGCATAGAACGCGATCGTCCTGCATACGAACTAGCAATGTCTGAAACTGTGAATAATGCGTTTGCTTCGGAATCCTTAAATCGTATTGGCAAAGGAGAAGTGCATGACTGGCTCAACTCCCTTCTCGATTGAAGCATCCGATAATTTCAAGCGTTCTTTCAAAAAACTTGCAAAAGTTCACAGAGATAGCTTTGTTGCGCTGATTGGAAAAACTTTGGAAGATTTGATAGACGATCAATACCCCAACAACTCTCGTAATGAACCTCTACCGGGAAAAACTCAGTTACCCGAAGAATGGACATTTCATAAGCTGGAAATCAGGTTTGCAAAAGGGGCGTCGGGGCAAATTAGACTGATGTACTTGGTGAACGCTACTACTTGCACAATTAGACTGGTTTGGATTTACAGTCATGAGCAGTTTGCCAAACGGCCTGCTGATGACGATCTAAAGAGTGTTATCCGAGAAATTCTAGATTTTTAAATGTATGTGCTAACCGAAAATTTGGGGTTACTTAGGCATCATTTTGTGTGGTTACGATGTTTGTTGGCTCTAGAATCAGACATCCATCAACTGATGAGAATTCGGGTAAGCTAGCCAACTTATTTTTCAAACTCAGAGGGCTTCATTTGCGGGGTAGTGGTGCAAGAGTTAGGATTTTTGCTTCCTCAATCCCTACACAGATAGGGTTATATCGAGTTTCATCATTACTTATGCAGGACTACCGATTAGTTTAATAGGTTGCAATGCAGATAATAGCAATTTTCCCCTATCGAACTCAACCCAAATCCGCGATCGAAAACAGGCGATCGCACTTCTTGGGCGATAGTCCGAATTTTATCGAATGCTGAGCAGTATACAATTGCGCGTTTTGTCAACCGCCAAGATGCGGACGATCGGCGGAGGGCTTTGTGTCGGTTTATTCCAGGGGGTGTGTTTGAAGTTGTTATGTGCGATCGCACCTAATCAATAAACCTCTCGAATAATCATTGTGGAACAGGCATCTTGCCTGTTCAAGACTGGCTTTTCTGGAGATGTCTAATAAACACAAATGACGATAACAATTGTAGCCACTCCGCATTAAGTCCGTCGGGGGTTGAAACCCCCGCCTCATAGCGAAAGTCCTCGCTATGAGGACTATAAATGACAAATCACTCTTTCAGTCGTCTTCAGACGACTTCAGCTATGAGACAGGGGTTTCAACCCCTGGCGGACTGGCGGACTGGCGGACTGGCGGACTATCGGACTAACCGAGGTTTCTGGCCACCTGTGTATAATCATGGATGAAAACCCGCCCCAAATTTATTTAGACTGTTTAGAAGGTTCGGGACTTACAATTAACAATTGATCGCCGGATTGACTTTGTTGAATTGCCATCACAGGCGGGCGAGCTTTAGGGTCTTTTTGCTGTTCTTTTGTTAAAGCCGGAAACAGATAAATCCAGTTCCCTCTCTCCAAAAGCAACCGCCAAACTCTAGGTTCTTTGGGATTATTGATATCAGTATAATCTCTTTTGCTCAAATCTGCAAATAGACCTGCATCGCCGATCGCCTTAAATCCTTTGGGGTCTAGTCGGAGTGTTGGATCGTCGAGTTTTCTGCCTAAAGCAATGTTGTCTTGCTTGGCGATTAAGGCAACGGCGGGTAAAGATGAATTTTCCCCGGCATCGCGTCGGGCATCGGCAATACCTTGGTGGTATGCTGACCAAAACAACACTAGCAATACCCAACCGACGATGATAATTTCGTCAACGAGCGATCGCAATAATTTGATTGAGTTCAATCTATTGATATTAAATCGCTGCCAAGACTTCAGGAAGCGATGAAGCAACCCTAATCTTCTTCTGCGAGCAGAGAAACGCCAACGTCTAGCTCTGCGATTAATTTTAACAGCAACTGTCTTGTTTATACTATTAACCAGCCACAAACTGAGGTAAATCGCCAGGGCTGTCAGCAGAAGGGCGATCGCACTTCTGAGTATTGTCCAGCCATCTCCTAAAAATACCTGAAGCGGTACTAGGAAAAACGATTCTACTGGTAAATCGAGGGTAATTACATTTAGCTGAAAGCAGTAAAAATAAGACCAGCGATAAATCCAGCCCGTGAAAAACAAAGCGGCACCGAGTAAGCCAACAACACTGGCAAAGTTGCCTAAAATATTCGATTCGGGAGTAGGTTGGGGAGAAGCGGTCACGGAATCACCTTCAAGGGATGTGGAGTACAATTTTAGGACAGTAGCACGGGTAACGCTTATCCTTGAAGGGGGTCTAGGGGACGATGAAACGCAAAACACTTTCATTTCTAGTTGTAGCACTTTTTACGGTAACAGCGGGTATGGCTGCACAAGTTAATGCGGCCAGTCAGGAAGTCCAGAAACAGAATTTACCATCGGTACAAGCACAGGCTAACGCTAGTCAGCCGATACCCGTAGCGTTGCCAACGCAAGCGGAAATTGTGATGAAAGGGGGCGGAAAAAGAGACGGTCGAGTTATGCAGATTGATGAGAAAGTGCAACAATTATGGATACAGCTAGGACAGGAAAAGCGATCGATCCCGTTGGGTCAAATTGATAAAATCGTGTTTTCCAAAAGTGCGGTGGTTTATCGTAGAAATGGCGGGCCAGCTCTTCGGGGCGATGGCACTCCAGCGAAAGGCCGTCCAGAGACTTGGCGCGGTATTCCCATGAACGCTTTTCGCTTGCTAGATCCGAATAAAGGTCAAGCGGATGTGAAGCTAGAGTCTGTTCTTTCTCTTGACAAGTTGGACAGTATCAGGTCAGTTATGACGGGAGATGGGAAAAATAAACGGCAATTTGTCGTGGATGAAATGCAGTTTGATGTGCAGAAAAAGACGATGACAATTGCCGCGACTCCGTATTGAGTCCGTCGGTAGGTCAGAAACCGGGTTTTTTTACGAAAATATTTCGTGCAGCCCGCAGATTCGGTAAAAAACCCGGTTTCGAGGAGTCGGAGTGCGTAATTCTTGTCTATTTCACTTCAAATCTTGCATGATTCTCGATCTTGCAGTCCTCGACCGAGGACTTAAGCTTTGAGGCCGGGGTTTTAACCCTTGCCGGACTGTTGCAACAAATGTAAAATATTAGTGGCACTAAAATTAAAATCCTAACTCTCTTTACTAAAACCGATGGAAACCATAAATCTTAAAGAAGAAGTCCGCAGCTTAATCGATAAATTACCTGAAAACTTTACTTGGTCTGACCTGATAGCTGCAATTTATCTCAGAAAAAGGATGCCATCTCAATCAATTCAAGTTAAAGGTATCACAGAAACAGTTGAAGCAGAAACTTTGCATGAAGTTGAAGAATGGTTGTCTACACCTAGCCGATTTGGGAGCGATCGAGGAATAATTACAACTTCTGATGACTTTGATGAACCGCTGGAGTTATTGCCATCACCGTTAGTCAATAGCTTGCTTGAAAAAGCTAAAGAATTGACTAAAGTATCTGCTGAATTAACTGAAATCATTGCTAAAATTGAGAAAGAACGCCAGATTGAGCAACCTCAAAATTTTTGGGAAGCAATCCAAAAGTTTCGTCAAGAAAACAATCTAGAAGAAGCAGGAATTGAGGCAGAAGTTTTTGATGGACTCAGAGATTCATCACCAGGGCGCGAGGTTATTTTGTGACTTTGCGATTTTTATTAGATACTAACGTACTTTCGGAACCAACTCGACCAATTCCGAATGCAAATGTGGTCAAAATGTTAGAGCGATACAAAGAAGAATTTGCGACGGCAACAGTTGTATTTCACGAACTTTTATTTGGGTGTAAGCGACTTCCTGAATCAAGGAAACGTCGAATTCTAGAAAGTTATCTCTATGAGACAGTTCGAGTTCAAATTCCTCTGCTGCCTTATGATACTAATGCTGCCATCTGGCACGCGACAGAAAGAGCGCGTCTCTCCAGTATTGGAAAAACTCCATCATTTGCAGACGGTCAAATTGCGGCGATCGCTAAAGTAAACGAATTGATACTTGTGACGAACAATGTTTCAGACTTTGCAGATTTTCTTGAATTGAAAATAGAAAATTGGTATGTCTAAATATTGCTTGTTAATCGCACAAGCAATGGCGGAAGGGATACCTATATTAAGTAAAAATTCTGCGTTTGATACCTATTCTATTAATCGGATTTGGTGAATTATAAAAATGATGAAACGAATTATTAGCAGTGTTTTAGTTTTGGGTGTGTGTCTGACTCCTCTGACTATACCGGTAATGGTTCAACCTAGTTGGGGGCAAAGTCAAAATGCACATGTTGAAGCAATAAACAGACTCATACAGCAAGCACTACAACAGACAAAACAAGGACAAGCGCGACAAGCAATAGAAACATGGCAACAGGTTCTAGCCCTAGCACAACAAGTAAAAGATCAAAAGCTCGAAGCACTAACACTCAATTATATTGGTTTTAACTACAACAGGATCTCCCAACCGCAAGAAGCCTTAAAATACTATAACCAAGCTTTACCAATTAAGCGGGCAGTGGGCGATCGCTCTGGGGAAGCTACTACTTTGAATAATATCGGTGCAGTCTATAACAGGATTGGACAGCCGCAAGAAGCATTGAAATACTTTAACCAAGCTTTACCAATTAGCCGGGCAGTGGGCGATCGCTCTGGGGAAGCTGCTACTTTACATAATATTGGTGCAGTCTATAACAGGATTGGACAGCCGCAAGAAGCATTGAAATACTATAACCAAGCTTTACAAATTATGCAGTCAGTGGGCGATCAGTCTGGGGAAGCTGCTACTTTGATTAATATGGGTGCAGTCTACGACAACATCGGAGAACCGCAAGAAGCTTTGAAATACTATAACCAAGCTTTACCGATTATGCAGTCAGTGGGCGATCGCTCTGGGGAAGCTGCTACTTTGAATAATATTGGTGCAGTCTACGATAGTATTTCCCAACCACAAGAAGCTTTGAAATACTATAACCAAGCTTTACCAATTAGGCGGTCAGTGGGCGATCGCTCTGGGGAAGCCGTTACTTTGAGTAATATTGGTGCAGCCTACGAGAGAATTTCCCAGCCACAAGAAGCTTTGAAATACTATAACCAAGCTTTACCAATTATGCGGTCAGTGGGCGATCGTGCGGGGGAAGCTGCTACTTTGATTAATATTGGTGCAGTCTACGACAACATCGGAGAACCGCAAGAAGTATTGAAATACTATAACCAAGCTTTACCAATTATGCGGTCAGTGGGCGATCGCTCTGGGGAAGCTGCTACTTTAAATAATATTGGTGCAGTCTATAACAGGATGGGACAGCCGCAAGAAGCATTGAAATACTTTAACCAAGCTTTACCCATTAGGCGGTCAGTGGGCGATCGTGCGGGGGAAGCTTCTACTTTGAATAATATTGGTTTAGTCTACTACAACATCGGACAACCGCAAGAAGCATTGAAATACTTTAACCAAGCGTTACCAATTAGGCTGAAAGTAAAAGATCGCGAGGGGGAAGCTGTTACTTTGACTAATATTGGTGCAGTGTACCGCGATACGAAGCAACCAACTCAAGCGATCGACAATTGGGAGAAATCCGTCCAAATCACCTTAGAAATGCGAAGTGGTTTACAGCGAGAAAATCGCCACAAGTTTTTAGAAGGTGAAAGAGGTAGCGCAGTTGCACTTGTCGATCTTCTCATCGACCAAAACCAACCTGATCGCGCTTTCCAATGGATCAACATCGCCACCACAGCCGATCTCGCCGACTACACCCGCCTCATCAACGCCAAAGTAGCCAACCCCCAAGCACAAAAAGCCATTGATGAGTGGAATCAAAAAAATCAACAACTCCAATTCCTCCGTCGCCAACTCCAAGAAAACTTCTCAGACAATCTCGCCCGACAAATGCGGGAATTAGAAGCAGAAGTCTACCGCAAAGCAGAAGAAATCCGCCGAGACTTCCTAGAAGTGGCCGAACTCTTTGAAACCACACCCAAAGACATCGCCCAACTGAAAGCAAGTATCGCACCAGATACCGTTGTCATTCAACCCGTCTTGCTGACAAATATCAAAAATGTCCCCAATACCGTCGCCCTATTAGTCTTGACAAAAGACAGTTTAAGTATTAAAAAACTTCCTATAAACCCCGCAGAATTCGACCAACTCCTCACCGAACATGACAAACAGCTACATCTTGGCTGCGACGACCAAGGCATTTGCGATCGCAACCAAAATTACGCCGTTACAGGCGGCAAACTTTACGACATCCTCATTCGTCCGGTTGAAGACAAAATCAAGGCATTTTCTCCCAAACAATTGAGCATCATCGCTACGGGAAAACTGCGCTACATCCCCTTTGAAACCCTGTATGACGAACAAACAGATGAATTCCTCATCCAGAAATATCCCGTCAACTATCTCACCCGCATTTCCACAAGGTCAATTCCAGATTCGACATTACAAGGCGGAGTCTTAGCATTAGGAAATCCCATCCCCCGTGCTCCACAAAATTTACCAGGGACAGAAGAAGAAGTTAGAAATATCGCTCAATCATTCCCCGGAAGTTCCGCCTATATCGGCAATGCCGCCACCCTCGATCAATTCAAAACTCAAGCACCCCGCTTTCCTTTTTTACACCTAGCAACTCACGGCTGTTTCCAACAGGGAGGCTGTCAACAATTGGGTATGGAGGAAAATACACTGCTATTTGCTGACAGCCAATTCAATATTCGCGATGCGGCGTTATTAGGATTGCAAAACACCAGACTACTCACCTTAAGCGCCTGTCAAACTGCTATGCAAGCGAATTCTAACGGTGAAGAAATATCGGGAGTTGCCTATGTATTTGAGCGTGCGGGCGCACAAGCAGTGATGGCGAGTTTGTGGAGTGTTGATGATGCCGCTACTAAAGATTTGATGGTTGAATTTTATCAAAATATCAATAAAGGGATGAGTAAAAATGAAGCTTTGCGACAAGCTAAGTTGAGCCAAATTACTCGCCATCCGTTTTATTGGTCGCCGTTTATTTTAATTGGCGATGCGCGGTAGTTAATACCGAAGAGTAAACCGTGTATTTGACGTATTTAGTTCCAGAGATATTACCCACAGTCAGGACAGGCAATGCCGTGTCCTCAATTGCCGTGTCCTCAATTGCCGTGTCCTTAATTCCTCTAAACTCTCCCCCACAAAGCCAAGCCGCCGCCCCTTCCCCTAGCCGCAATTATCCCATCTTCTACCAGAAAATATGCAAAAAATGCCTGCTTCCCCACACTCAAACTAAAAAATTCCGCCTCCCGCGCTTCTCCACCGCGAATAAATCCTTGATACACAGTTTTACCCAACAATTCCACCGTAATTCTGGTAAAATCAAAAGCTAAAATATTTTTATTAACCAAAAGCTTAGTCGGCCCGGAAAGAGTTAGGGCGATCGCCCCAACTTGCACCGAATTCTCCACCCTGCCGGTTTCGCTATTCTCTCCCCCTTCAGCAACAGGTTCCGCAGAATAAGCAATTTGAATTTTAGCAATCCACTGAGGGATGTAACGTCCCGCACCCAAAACAATCCCCGCTTTTTGTCGAGTCTTTTTGGTGCCGGTGATAAAACAGAGTTGCCAGTTGCCGATTAACTGCTCGAAAGAATAGCGGATTTTATTTTTTTTCGCGTTTTTCTCAGCTTCTAGGAGGGCGGCGACTACAGCGTCGGGAGATGGTTTTGTATTCGATTTAGCGGCTTGTTCTAGAATTGATATGTTTTCCATTGAACTAACAATAACAGGAATTTACTAGGCTTGATGCAAAATTTTAATGGACAGGCAAGATGCCTGTTCCACCAGCAGAGAGATTGCTTGTGGGGCAGGCATCTTGCCTGCCTCTGATGGGCAACAGGCAAGATGCCTGTTCCACCAGCAGAGAGACTGTGGGGCAGGCATCTTGCCTGCCTCTGATGGGCAACAGGCAAGATGCCTGTTCCACCAGCAGAGAGACTGTGGGGC
>NZ_JAUBOZ010000013.1:50058-67225 GCF_036700475.1 Microcoleus sp. T2B6
AGGCATCTTGCCTGCGGCCGAGTGATTGATAATATTAGCTGAAGTAGCGGAGAAAAACATGGTTGCGATCGCCCCCACAGACACAGAAATAATCGTCATCGGCAGCGGGATAGGCGGCTTGACTTGCGCTGCAATGCTTGCCCGCTATGGCTTTGAGGTTGTGGTTTGCGAAAGCCATTCGATCGCGGGCGGGGCCGCACACGGTTTTGAACGCGACGGATTTAGCTTCGACTCCGGGCCCTCCCTGTACTCAGGATTATCCTACAGCCCGTCTGCGAATCCGCTGCGGCAAGTTTTGGATGCGATCGGCGAAAAACTCCCCTGCATCACCTACGATACCTGGGGTTGCTGTTTGCCAGAAGGCGATTTCGACACATCCGTCGGTGCGAGTCAATTTAGCGAAGTGCTCGCACAACTGCGCGGCGCGGCAGCAGTCGCCGAATGGCGGCAACTCCAGCGCATCATGGAACCCTACGCCAAAGCTGCCATAGCCTTGCCCTCCCTGGCTTTGCGCTTCGACTTGGGCGCTGTTTTTACCCTCGGCCAATTTGCGCCGGCTTTCCTGCAAAGTGCTGGCGAGGCGATCGCACTTGCAGGCCCTTTCAGCAAAATTATGGACAAAAACGTCAAAGATCCCTTTGTCCGAAATTGGCTGAATTTGTTGTGTTTCCTGCTGTCTGGACTTCCCGCCGACGGAACGATCGCAGCCGAAGTCGCTTTCATGTTCGCCGACTGGTATCGCCCCAATGCAGTTTTGGACTATCCGATCGGCGGTAGTGCAGCTTTGGTAAATGCCCTGGTACGCGGTTTAGAGCGCCACGGAGGGCAGTTGCTGCTAAATTCCCACGTTGCAGAAGTTTTGGTGGAAAACAACCGGGCTGCGGGCGTGCGGCTGCGATCGGGGAAAATAATTCGATCGCACAAAGCAGTCGTCTCCAACGCTTCCGTTTGGGATACTCTGAAACTGTTGCCTGAAACCTCTGTCCCGCAAAGGTTTCGGCAAGAACGGCAGGCGACGCCAGAGTGCGACAGCTTCATGCACCTGCATCTGGGAATGGATGCTGCCGGAGTGCGATCGGACTTGGCTTGTCACTACATCTTCGTCAAAGACTGGGAAAAGGGCGTTTCGGCCCCTCAGAACGTCGTTCTCGTCTCGATTCCCTCCCTCCTCGACCCCGACCTCGCGCCTCCGGGAAAGCACGTCATTCACGCATATACGCCCGGAAACGAGCCTTACGATTTGTGGCAAAAGCTCAATCGAACCAGCGAAGAGTACAAACTGCAAAAACAAGCGCGCGCCGAGGTAATGTGGGAAGCCTTAGAGAGAATTATCCCCAATATTCGATCGCGCTGCGAAGTCACCTTAGTTGGGACACCCCTAACCCACGAACGGTTTTTGCGTCGCCATCGCGGTTCCTACGGGCCCGGAATTCGGGCTGGTAGCGGCTGGTTTCCCGGGCCGACAACACCTTTAGCGGGGCTGTTTTGCTGCGGAGATTCGACGTTTCCAGGAATTGGTTTGCCGGCTGTTGCTGCTAGCGGTGCGATCGCCGCCAATACGATCGCACCTTTGTACAAACATTTGCAATTGATTCGGGAAGTTATTAATTAGTTGTTATATCGATTCCGGTTGCACCGTCGGTGCTTGTTGACTGTTGACTGAGGACTGTTGACTGAGGACTGTTGACTGTTGACTGAGGACTGTTGAGTAATGACTAATGACTAATGACTAATGACTAATTTGATATCATTTCGGCGCAGCCGGAAGTGATATTATTAGACATCTCCCATAATTATTGTGGAACAGGCATCCTGCCTGTTCAAAACCTGCTTTTTAGGAGATGTTTATTAGTTATTTGTTATATCAAATCCGCCCTTCATCGTCCTGTATTCATCTCTCTGTTCTCTTCCTCTGCGTTCTCTGCGTTCTCTGCGGTTTAATCATTCCAATGCAACCGTAATAGATATTATTTCTTAACGGAATTATGGAAGCGCTTTCATAGCGAAGGACGCGAAGCAAGAGTAAACAATAATTTATATACAGCAGTTCTCAATCTTGGTGAGGTATGCCCTATGCCCTATGCCCGATGCCCGATGCCCGATGCCCTATGCCCGCTTACCAAGCGTCCACCTCATGTTACTGAGAAAGGGTATAGTTAGTAAAATGTGACCGATATCTGTCAGCATAGAAATAGATACTTCGATCGCAAAGAGGCCACCGTGCAACCCGTAGACTTTACAACTTTAACCGCAGCTTGCAGCGAACTGCGAGCCCAATGGCTGCCAGCGCGCTTAGAACAAGTCTACCAGCGCGATCGATTCACCGTGTCCCTAGCCCTCCGCACCATGAAAGGCCGCGGCTGGATAGACCTTTCCTGGCATCCTGTCGCCGCCCGCATCTGCGTCGGCGACCCCCCGCCCCGCATTCCCGATACCTTCACCTTCAGCGAACAACTGCGGCACCAACTCAGCGGTTTAGCCTTAGTTTCCATCGCCCCTGTTTCATCCTGGGAAAGAGTCATCGACTTGCAATTCGCCAAACGCCCCGGCGAACCGGCCCTCTGGCACCTGTACGCCGAAATCATGGGCAAGTACAGTAACGTCATCCTCACCGCCCAAGACAACCTCGTTGTCACCTGCGCCCACCAAGTCAGCGCCAAACAGTCCACCGTCCGTCCCATCCAAACCGGTCAACCCTACGAAATGCCCCCGTCTTTGACCGATGCAGTGCCTAGTCTGAGCGAATCTCAAAACCGCTGGCAATCACGAATTAGCCTGGTTCCTGGACAATTAAAGGGCAATCTGTTGAAGAATTACCGAGGGATGAGTAAAGCCTTAGTTTTGTCAATGATTCGATCGGCTTCTTTAGACCCCGAACAATCCACCGACACCCTCAATCCCGACGAATGGCAGCAACTATTCCAGCGCTGGCTATACTGGCTGCAATGCCTAGAAAACTCCAAATTTCACCCGAGTTTTACCCCCGAAGGCTACACCGTCATCGATTGGCCGACACCAGAAAATCCCAATGTAGGGGCGGTGCCCCCGTGCCCGCCCTCTGATTCTTCCATCTCTTCGGTTCAAGAATTACTTAACAGCTACTACACAGGCGAAATCAATCAAGAAGTATTCGCCCAACTGCGGCATCAGCTTAGCCAAAAACTCAACAACGTCCTCGCCAAACTGCGCCTCAAAGCAAACACATTTAAAGAACGTTTGCAGCAATCCGCAGACGCCGACACCCACAAATCCCAAGCCGACTTGCTGATGGCTTCTTTGCAGCATTGGGAACCGGGAATGAAATCAATTTCTCTCCCCGACTTTGAAACCGAAAAACCAGTTATCATTGCCCTAAACCCGGAAAAAAACGCCGTTCAAAACGCTCAAGCCCTCTACAAAAAACACCAAAAACTTAAAAGAGCCCGCATTGCAGTAGAACCTTTGTTAGCCGCCGTACAGGAAGAAATCGACTATTTAGAACAAGTTGAAGTCGCACTTTCAGTATTGGAAACTTACCGCAACACCCAAGATTTGCAAACCCTCGCCGAAATCCGCGAAGAACTGATCCAGCAAAAATATCTAGACGTACCAGATTACCGCAGTACCGACAAAAATGCTGTGATCGAATTTCACCGCTACCAAACCCCCAGCGGCTTTGAATTATTAATCGGGCGCAACAACCGCCAAAACGACCAACTCACTTTTCGCACCGCCAACGACTACGACTTGTGGTTCCACACCCTAGAGATTCCCGGAAGCCACGCTTTGCTGCGTCTCAAACCCGGTACTGTGGCTGAAGAAACCGATTTGCAATTTGCCGCCGACATGACTGCTTACTACAGTCGCGCCCGCCACAGCGAACAAGTCCCGGTGGTTTATACAGAACCGAAATATGTATACAAACCGAAAGGTGCTAAACCTGGTATGGTTGTATACAAGCAGGAGCGGATTGTCTGGGGCCGACCGCAGCAAGCTCCGGCATAGTTTATACAAAGTGAGTAGAATGGTCGATCGGCAATCTCAACCTCGTTTTTACCCAAAATAAACGGTTTGCCACCGATAAACCTACGCAGGAACCGGGTTTTTGAACCCAGGCTTAATTATACAAAGTGACCAAAAGGGCGATCGTCCTAAAAATAAAAATCCGTCTGTAATGTAAAGTTTTATTACAGAAAATTAAATTTTGTTGTTATAATACCCCTTAACTACCAGCCGGGAAGTCCCTCGGTATATTTAGAGGGGATTAATCTGAGCGCGGCGCGAAGTACCCCGTTGGGAATTACGCCCGCGTGATGGAAAGAAGCGTCGGGTGTAGGTACCCAAAGCGACAATTATTCTTTTATACCCCTTGATGATCGGGAAATACTCTGATACTGTATTAGCAAGTGGGGGTGGAACTACCTCACTATAAAAAGCCTTTGAAAAAAAGGAAAAAGAAGCCTGCGGTCTAACTGTACTCAGTTGACCGTCAGGTTTGTTCACGAGAGATGATATTTCTTTGAGAACCCGCTGCAAAGAAACGTGCAACTTGGGTTTCCTCACTGTGAGAAAAACACTGTGGGAACACAACGGATTTAACTATTTGTGCAGACCAGCTTTAGCTAAAGCTGGTCGTTTCTGTTTAAACATTAAACCCAAGCCCCCACCCATTTTAAATTGGCGATTTTAGATTTTAGATTAAAACCGCCAATCTAAAATCTAAAATCTAAAATCTAAAATCGGT
The DNA here is from genome assembly GCF_036700475.1 of Microcoleus sp. T2B6. Taxonomy (NCBI): domain Bacteria; kingdom Bacillati; phylum Cyanobacteriota; class Cyanophyceae; order Oscillatoriales; family Microcoleaceae; genus Microcoleus; species Microcoleus sp. T2B6. The sequence continues at coordinate 54,782 of NZ_JAUBOZ010000013.1, forward strand.
GTGGGCTGATCCTAGAAAGTAAACGTCGTTCTGACAACCCCAATCACCAAATCAGAATTATTCTTATTGTGGTCAGGAGCAGTCAGCCAAATCAGACCAGGAGTGATAGAAATATTATCGCTCAACTTAAACTGATAAAAACCTTCAACATGCAGCGAAGTATCCTTATCTTCCGGCAAAGTCCGATTAGTAGAACTCGTCACCCGCGGTTCCATACCTACCACAATCCCCGCCACATTTCCTTCTTTCAACAAATCGGGAAAAGCCAAAGTAACTGCCCAGTTCCAGATTTTTTGATCCCCCCGCTGCACAGAACCCGTAGGAGTAGCCAAGTTCGATAAAATGCGCTGATTAGTGTAACCCGCCCAACCGCCAATTGCAAATCCCCGGTTCAACCGCCACGAAGCTTGCGCGCCGTAGGAATTGCTAGAAACTGGCAGATTGCTATCGCTGTCGAGCCCGAAGGAACCGAGACGCGCCGGGAAATTAGAAGCATTGCTGCCGGTACCAGTAACAAAGTTGTAGGAATTAACGTAAGTTAAACCTAAAGCCATGTTCTCGTTCGGTTTAAAAGTCAACTGAGCCAAACCGCCGTAAGAACCGTTGAACAAACCATTTCCCCGCGTCGGGTTCGCGGCGTTGCCGGCTAAATATCCCAAACTCAGCTCCAGTTTTTCCCCAAACTGATGTCGCAGAGCGATGCCAGAACCACCAGTCAAATAGTAAATTGGGTTGCGAGTACCGAAGTTAGAAAGAGCACCATAGCTGCCGTCTCCGTCAAAGTAAGGGTTGACAGTGTTGGTAAAATCGTCAGCAGCGCCGGCATTAGCTTCGAGAATTACAGTCGTGCTTTTGCCGAGAGGGAATTGGTAAAGCAGCGCATCTAAACCTACAGTATTGCTAGCCTCGCCAAAAGGCCCAGCATTAAACCGCAATTCCCCTTCAGCGGTTTTGGTATTATTAGTAGAAAAAGAACCCAAATTTAAAACTTGCAATCGAGTTCTCAGCAAATCTTCGCCAGAGAAACTCGTGTCGAAATTGATCCGAACCCTGCTGCCAAAAGCGGTGGTTTTATCAGCTTCGCGGCCCTCAGCATCCTCTCCCCTAGCGATACCCGCCAAACCAAATATCACTTCGCCGTTGAGTTTAGTCGTAGTTGAAAACTGATTTGCTTCTAATTCAGAGGCGCGCGCTTCCAAAGCATCGACGCGGCCGCGCAAGGTTGCCAATTCCGCCGCAAATTCTTCTTGCAGCCTTTGCACAGAAGCCAAATCTTCTCGCGTCGCCAGATTTCTCGAACCGCCTTGAATCAGCTCGCTAACTTTATCCAAACACGCATTTAAACCTGCGGCAAACTCGTAGCGAGTCATCGCCCGGTTGCCGCGAAAAGTGCCGTCAGGATAGCCAGCTATGCAGCCGTAGCGCTCTACTAGAGACTGCAAAGCTTGGAACGCCCAATCTGTGGGCCGAACGTCGGAAAGTTGCGACACAGATGTTACTTGGCCGGCCGCATTTTCGCTGCTACTGCCTTCTGTGCTGTATTCGTTGATTTGTTCTAAAACATTTGACTGTGCTGGAGGTTGGGCACTTGGATGAGTCGATTGGGCAATCGGCTCTTCCGCCTTTAAATTAGCCAGTGGGGCGGCGGGTTGGGTTTCGCTTAAGTTTGCGGGCGCGACTGCGGGGATTTGCTCCGCGACGGGTTGTTCGGGACTTAAGTTTGCGGGCGCGACTGCGGGTTGGGTTTCGCTTAAATCTGCTGCAACTGCGTTTTCCGGTGCTTTTGCCTGTTCGGCAACTGGCGCACTCAAATCGTTAGTGAAGCCCTCGTAGAGGTTCGCACTTTCTTTCTCAATAGTTTCAATAGTTGATTGGCGAGCTACTGACAGGGGTTCGGCCGTCTCAGGCTTTGCCACCTCGGTTGCAGCACCTGCTAATTGCAGATTAGCTGGAGCTACAGCGCCAATTTCTAGAGGTTGCTCTGCTGCTAGGGCTGTCGAAGATACGACTAAACTTGCTGCCAATACAGCGGGACTAACTAAAAGTCCCTTCCACAAAAATTTGGACATTTTTTCCTCACACCACATTGAGCCGATCGCCCGTTCCGAAGATTTAGCCGATCGCAAATCACCTTTAGTATTGAGCCTAATAGTATTTATTGTCAACAATCTGGGAAATCACTGCCGGAGAGTGCAGTTTTGCTGTGGCTGATTTGACAAAAACCCCGTTTATTCCCAAAATCCTTGGTTTGACTCACATCTTGCACCATTCTCGCTTAACAGGCATCTTGCCTGTTCCACAAGAAAATTCACTCTTTGTGGAACAGGCAAGATGCCTGTTCCTAAACAAGTAATTGAGAATGGTGCAACATCTCAGTTTGAAGATACCTACCTAGAAACCTGGTTGATGCCCCGATATTGCGTAAGTGATCCCTCAGTAAGACTAATATTGACAGCACTGGCGCTAACAAATCGTTTGATCGGCTACAAATACAAGTGAAAAAACTCAAATACGCCCTAGTTCACGAATGGTTGACGCCCTTAGCTACTGGCGGTTCAGAACTCGTAGTACAGGAAATCCTCAAACACGTAGACGAGGCAGATGTCTATGCCCTCATCGACTTTGAATCAACCAATCCCGAAAGCTATCTTTTCGGACGACAGATTGGCACAACTTTTTTGCAGCACTTTCCCAAGGCCCGCAGCGGCGTGCAAAAATATTTGCCATTTCTGCCGATCGCGATCGAACAACTAGATCTGCGAGAATACGACATCATCCTCTCCTCATCCCATGCCGTCGCCAAAGGCATCCTCAGCAGTCCCCAGCAAATGCACGTCTGCTACTGCCACACGCCCATGCGCTACGCTTGGGACTTAACTTTTGACTATTTGCGTAGCAGCAAAGCCGGACGGGGCATCCAGGGTCTGCTGACGCGATATTTGTTGCATCGACTGCGGCAGTGGGACGTAATTTCCGCCAATCGCGTTGATTATTTCATCGCTAACTCTCAACACACTGCGCGCCGAATTTGGCGGTGCTACCGGCGGCGGGCCCAGGTGATTTATCCGCCGGTAAATATCGAGCGATTTTCCTTGATGCGGCAAAAACAAGACTTTTACGTCACAGTTTGTCGGTTGGTAAGTTACAAAAACGTAAGTGCGATCGTCCAAGCATTCAATCAACTAGGGCATACTCTCATTGTCATCGGCACCGGGCCAGAATTAGAAATGATTCGGCAAATCGCCAAACCCAACGTGCAAGTGCTCGGCTGGCAGCCCGCCTCCATCGTTGAAAAATACATGGCAGAGGCGAAAGCCTTTGTCTATGCAGCTTGCGAAGATTTTGGCATAGCTTTGGTAGAGGCTCAAGCTTGCGGAACACCGGTAATTTCCTATGCAGCAGGGGGCGCTTTGGAGACAGTGCTCGACATTCGCCAACACCCAGAGACTGGGACTGGTTTATTTTTTTCCTCCCAAACCGCAGCCGCATTAGTCGAAGCTGTCGAGGAATTTGAGCAGTTGCAAGGCAAATTTGAGCCAGAAATCAGCAGGTTGCGCGCTGAACAGTTTGCCCCCGATGTCTTTGGGCAGCGCTATCTAGCTTTTGTGGAACGCTGCTATCAGGAATTTCAATCCCGTGATTTTACCGAGTCTGGGGCTTGAGGGTGCCAGAACCCGATAGCGGGACAATCTTCCTTCTGCCTTTGTATAAGTGCCTTCAGAAGACCTCTGCATCGGTGCCTTGTGCCTTCTTCCTGGTGCGTTGAGAAGCCCTCTTCCTTCTTCCTTCTGCCTTTTGAAGCCTTCTGAAGGCAGAAAATTGAGTATTGGCAACATAATTGAGAGAACAAAGCGTCTTGAGGCTTTATGATCAGGACTGTGTGTGGTGTGAAGTGAAGGAGTAAGATGACTGCCGACAGCCAACTAATCTCCGGCAAGGTAATTCGAGCGATCGCAAGACGCGGTTTTGGGTCTGTCCTGCAAGGAGATAGACGCATAAGTCGTTCTCTACAGAGCCTCGACGGAGAACTTTTCAAGCGGTTATTTGACATCCTGTTTTCCTTATCGGTTCTGATCCTGTTTGCTCCGGTTTACCTGCTTTTGGCTTTCTTAATCGCCTTAAGCTCGCCCGGCCCTATTTTTTACGTACAGGAACGAGTAGGCAAAAACCGTAAAAGGTTTTATTGCCTGAAATTCAGAACGATGGTGGAAAATGCGGACGATATATTGCTGGAAATCATGGAAAATTCTCCGCATTTGCGTCAAGAGTTTGAGGACAATTTCAAGCTGAAACAAGACCCTCGAATTACCTGGATTGGAAGATTTTTACGAATGACCAGTTTAGACGAGTTTCCCCAGTTTTGGAATGTTTTAAAAGGAGATATGAGCGTCGTCGGGCCGAGACCTTTAGTTGAAGAAGAACTGCCGAGATACGGCAATCACATCAACAAAATTCTCACCATAAGACCTGGAATTACAGGCTTGTGGCAAGTGTCCGGTCGCAACGACATTCCCTATCCCCGCCGAGTCCAAATCGACCTCTATTACGCAAATGACAAAAACCTTTGGATGGATATGTGGATTGTTTTCAAAACAATTGGAGTTGTGATTTTTCCCAAAAATAACGGCGCATACTAATTTTTGTCCGCAGTCAGCAATCGGTAGTTAGTTTTATTTGTTACTGACCACTGATGCTGACTACTGACAATCAGCGACAAACTCTTTGTCAAAACTAAACAGTTCCTGGATGCCGATCGAATAATTGTGTGCTTAACTAAAGGGGCAAATACTTAAATAAACCTACCTCTTCTTCATCTAGAAAGATCAGTTCTTCTAGAGAGACTACTTTAGGTTTAGGTGTTAAACTTAACTCTATAACCTTTGGCTTAAGGGGGATAGCCTACTTATCTTGGGATAGCCCACTACCCAACAGCGTAGGAAGTAAACTTCAACTGGCTTTAGGTAACTAAAGTTAAGTTTGAGTAAGTTTTATAAAGCAGTTTGAGAATACGGCCGGCAGGGAGCAACAGCCTCTGCCAAAAAATTTATTGTGAATTAACACAGCCTGTCAAAGGAAAATCAGATGACGCAACGCAAGCGAGCGCTAATAACAGGTATTACAGGTCAAGACGGCTCCTACTTGAGCGAATTACTGTTAGAGAAAGGATATGAAGTTCACGGCATTATCCGGCGCAGTTCTAGTTTCAATACCGATCGAATTGACCACATCTATGTCGATCCTCACAGCGAGGGTGCGCGCCTGTTTCTACACTACGGCGACTTGACGGACGGCACCACTCTGCGCCGGATATTGGAAGAAGTTCAGCCGGTAGAAATTTATAACTTAGGGGCTCAATCTCACGTTCGAGTCAGTTTTGACTCGCCGGAATATACGGTGGACACAGTAGGGATGGGAGTATTGCGGCTGCTAGAAGCAATTCGGGACTATCAGCACCGCACCGGCATAGAAGTGCGGTTCTATCAAGCAGGTTCTTCGGAAATGTTTGGTTTGGTACAGGAAGTTCCGCAGAAGGAAACAACTCCTTTTTATCCCAGAAGTCCTTACGCCTGCGCCAAAGTTTACGGTCACTGGCAAACAATAAATTATCGCGAATCTTACGGACTTTTTGCCTGCAACGGCATCTTGTTCAATCACGAATCTCCCCGCCGTGGCGAAACTTTTGTAACTCGCAAAATTACTCGCGCCGTGGCCAGAATAGTCGCCGGCAAGCAGAAAAAGATTTACTTGGGCAATCTCGATTCCAAGCGGGACTGGGGCTATGCTAAAGACTACGTGCGGGCGATGTGGCTGATGCTGCAACAAGACAAGCCTGACGATTATGTCATTGCTACCAACGAGACCCATTCCATTAAGGAATTTCTCGATTTGGCTTTTACTTACGTCAATTTAGATTGGCAAAAATATGTGGAGTTTGACGAACGCTACTTGCGTCCTGCAGAAGTCGAACTGTTGATAGGCGATTCGACTAAGGCGCGCCAGCAATTAGATTGGGAACCTTCTGTAACTTTTCAGGAGTTAGTACATTTAATGGTAGATGCTGACATGAAAGCTTTAGACGAGCAAGGTCGGGGTTCGGGCAACGGATTTGATTAAGTCGCTAAATCAAGCCGTCAGTGCGAACAATTTGTAGGGGTAGGGCCCCGTGTCTACCCCTTTGGCGAAAGGCGCGCCCCGGAGGATTGCCCCTGCAAACACTTCACAACTGATGAGAGGGTTGTTACAGCTATAGCCTTTCTCAGTAACATGAGGTGCTCTGGCGGGCATAGGGCATAGGGCATAGGGTATAGGGCATAGGGCATAGGGCATAGGGCATAGGGCATAGGGCATAGGGCATAGGGCATAGGGCATAGGGCATAGGACTAGCCCCCATACCTCACCACGCTTGAGAACCGCTATATTAGCGCGATCGGCATTCAAAGAACCCGCTTAATTGCTCCCAAAATTTTCGGAGGTGCGGGCTAATAAAAACATTAAAATGATAGTTGAGGACTCGCTACTAATAAATCTAACTTTCGGGTGTGCACGGACCAGTCCCTATCTGCCGCAGCTAAAACAGATTTGTGGGCAACCTCGTCCTGTAGCTGAAAGCTTTTTTTGCTAAAGCAACAATTTTAGAATTGAAATTGTCGATCGACCTTTATTCAAAATCCCGAGGCTAAAATTATGACCAGCTTGGATTTAAGCAACAAACGCATTCTAGTCACGGGCGGCGCCGGTTTCTTGGGCCGTCAGGTAATCGACCAGCTAGTGAAAGCAGGGGCCGATGCTGATAAAATTTCAGTAACTCGATCGCGCGACTGCGACCTCCGCGTTATGGAAAACTGCAAGCGCGCCGCCGACCAACAAGATATCATCATTCACCTCGCCGCCCACGTCGGCGGCATCGGTTTAAACCTAGTCAAACCCGCTGAATTATTTTACGACAATTTGATGATGGGCGCGCAACTAATCCACGCCGCCTACGAAGCAGGAGTCGAAAAATTTGTCTGCGTCGGCACCATTTGCGCTTATCCCAACTTGACCCCAGTTCCTTTCAAAGAAGATGACCTCTGGAACGGCTATCCAGAGGTAACTAACGCCCCTTACGGAATTGCCAAAAAAGCTTTATTAGTGCAACTGCAATCCTACCGCCAGCAGTACGGATTCAACGGTATCTACTTGCTACCAGTAAATTTGTACGGCCCGGAAGATAACTTTGACCCGAAAAGTTCCCACGTCATCCCCGCATTAATTCGCAAAGTCCACGAAGCCCAAGAAAGGGGAGACAAAACACTGCCAGTTTGGGGCGACGGCAGCCCTAGCCGCGAGTTTTTGTATTCCACAGATGCCGCGCGGGGAATTGTGATGGCAACGCAAGATTACAGTGAATCTGACCCCGTTAATTTGGGAACTAATAGCGAAGTTAAAATTCGCGATTTAGTGGAAACGATTTGCGAATTGATGGGATTTGAAGGAGAAATTGTTTGGGAAACAGACAAACCGAACGGTCAGCCACGCCGCTGTTTGGATACGGCAAGGGCTAAGGAAAAGTTTGGTTTTGTTGCGGAGGTGAAGTTTAAGGAAGGGTTGAAAAATACGATTGAGTGGTATCGAAAACACGCAGCGTAAGTGTGAAAAACCCGGTTTCTTGAAGAAACCGGTTTTTTTTAGGAATAATACTAAATGCGGGTGAGAAACCTCATTTATAATATTCGGCGGTGGCCAGCTATCCTACACAAACCAGTCCGCCTTTTGGCACTAAGAAATTATACAAATTTGGGTGATAATTCACTGACAATAGTCGGCAGCAGTGCCGTGTCCCTACTGCTGTGTCTTGTATTTGATCCGAGTGAAAACTGCTATAATACAAATACCTCGACTGAAATCATCGACAACTGAATTTTGGGAAAGCCAATGATTGCCGATCGCACCCACAATTATATCTCGCCGGAAGAGTATCTGAAGTTAGAAGAACTCAGTCCGCTCAAACATGAGTATATTCAGGGCGAAGTCTATGCAATGGCAGGTGCAAATGACGCTCATGTAACTGTTACTGTCAACTTAGTTACCTTGTTGAGAAATCATGTTCGGGGTAGGGGCTGTCGTGTTTATATGTCCGACATGAAAGCCAGGATTGAATCGAAGAATATTTACTACTATCCTGACGTGATGGTAACGTGCGATGAACGGGACAAGGCCTTTCAATCTTTCAAAAGATATCCTTGTTTAATTGTCGAGGTTTTGTCTAATGGTACGGAAGGATTCGATCGGGGCGATAAGTTTGCTGACTATCAAGAATTAGAAACGCTGCAAGAGTATGTGTTAATTAGCCAAAAGCGTGAGCGGGTAGAGTGTTTTCGTCGCAATGCTGAAGGGTTGTGGGTTTTGTATTCCTATACTCAAGGAAGCGAAATTCACTTGGCTAGCGTAGATTTTCGCACAGGTATTGATGCTATTTATGAGGAGGTAATTTTTACTAAGGAAGATTCAGAAGCAGAATTTGACGAAGTGCGATCGAGGGGATAAATTGAAAGTGCGATCGCACCTCGGTTCAGGAAGGGCGATCACTCCTCAATTCAAGTCAGGGCGATCGCTCTTGATGTAAGGTGATGGTAAACTGAATTGCAAGTATCCTATATGATTAGTTAATGAGTGGCATTAACCGCGAACTAACACCAGACCCAAGAATTAGTTTATTTGACAAACATCTTCCCGAAACGCCACAGGTACAAAGACTGCTGAGAAAAGAAGGAAAAGCTCATGTGTTTAATGACAGAGCCACAATGGATTTAGTGATACAAGCTATTATAGATAGAGGAGAGCTTACAGGGATTGAGGATGAAACCGATGACTACGATCGCTACGGGCGATACTTTGATTATCCTATAGGTTATCAAATCAGAGCCGACGGCAGTCGCATTCCGCTGTATTACGCAGAAATTAAAATCATCAAAGGAACCGATAATTACCATGTTATCCCCCGCACAAAACCTCGTCGAACAAATCAATGATTGGGAATTTATCGAGTTGTGGGTAGATCCGATTGTTTTCCCGCCTCGAATTCTGATGTTAGTGGGTGGCAAAAATGGTAAGTGTTGTATTTACGAGCCATCGGCGAATTATAGACCGCTGTTTTTAAGTTCAAGTTACGATGAGGCTCACTCGTGGCTAGTGGAAGATGAATATGAGCGAGTTGATGGTAGGCTTTTATCCTCGGAAATAGTTTGAGACTGTGATATTATGAGGGCGATCGCACCTCAGTTAAGGAAGGGCGATCGCTCTAAAAAATGATGTAAACTGAAGGGCGTTAACAAAGCACCCTAAAAATCCAACTCACTCATCAGATAAATCCGCATTTGTTTGCTAAGGGAGACCATTACAAGGTAAAGCAGGAGTTGAACCGCCGTTACTGCTAAGTGCACTAACATCGGCTTGAAGTTTTGCCTGTTCACATAAAGCACGTGGACAGCGATCTGCATGTGCTTGGAGAATATTGGAACCCGTGCATTTGGCATTTCGCACTCTCATAACTGATGTGCCCTGATTTGGACAAGGTGCCCAAAGTCCTGGGTTATAGTAGAAACAAAAAGTCTGCCCGGTATCGGGATTTCTGTATGTTTGTGCATCCCAAGGGCTACCCTGTGGTTGTCCATAACCCTGCGCTAAAATTGTTAAGTTGTTATTATCTGTAAAGTTTTGATGAGTGACTGTAGTGGTTTGCACTAGCTTAGCATTAGCCATTTGAGTGCTTTTAAGGATAGCCCCACTGAGAGTAAAAAGACCTGCGATCGCTAAAATTCCTAGTTTTTTGTTCATTGCTTTAGTAACCAAATGATGTGTGCAGAAATAATTTAAGCTTGTAATAACATAAGGGCGATCGCGCTTCAGAAAAAGAAAGAGCGATTACCCGCAGCGACGCTAAGCAGGAAGTTCGCTGACTTTTGAAATGTAGTGGCACCCTGATTTGTTAATTGTTTATAGTGCTTGTACGAGGAGATTGTTGTTCATCCTGTGTGTTTTCTATTCGTTTTATGATCCTTCCGGCTGACTCGCACTTATCTTTTACTACTCCTAGAGCAAAGATAGCCTTACTTTGGTCATCTTGATATGAGAGTGCCTCCAATACACCTTGTAGGCAGCCACTTACCGTCTGAGTCTCTGCTTTGGCTCGCTTAAGTTCGCCTTGTGTTTGATTAATTTCTCCTTCGCGAGCACCAGAAGTGTCGCGAAGTTCTTTAATCTCTTTATCTTTATTATCGATCTCTTTATCTTTTTCCTCGCTCTGTTTTTTGAGTTCGTCTCGCTCCTTTTGGGCTTGTTGTAGCTGAGTTTGAGTGCTAACTAGCTGATTATTCACATTCGAGTATGCAACAAAGCCACCGATTCCCATGATGGCAACAATACCGAGGCCAAGACTAACGATACCAATCGTATTATTACTGCTACTCATCATCCTCCCTCCTACAGGAAGTTTTTTTCTTTGTTATAGCTATACAATTGACTGTTTAAACTACAGTTGTGCTTGTAAATATAGAATATTTTAGTGTCTATATTCAAGTTATGTCGAGTCAGAAAAAGTCAGGAAATGTAATGAGTTTTACAAAGCCTTATTTCATTAAATGTCAGATTTAATCATTTCTGCTATAAAATGTCAGAAAAAGTATGATACAATAACTAAAATTCCCACAAGCCGACCAATGGACGTTCAAGAAGTCTTGAGATTTGCCGACGAAATGGTTTTCGCCAAAACAGGAGAACACTTGGACGATCTGCAAAAAGCTATCCTGCTGGGTGTATGGGAAGGTCAAAAATACTCTCATATCGCAGAAACATCATATTGTAGCGAAGGTCACGTCAGAAATATCGCCTCAAAATTATGGAAGCGTTTATCAAATGTATTAGATGAAGAAGTAACTCAATCGAATTTACGCTCAACACTTGAAAGGCGACAAGTATTTATTGTTTCACAAAATTTTGGTAAGGATTTTGTATTTTGTAACGTCAATGTCAGTACAGATAGCCAATCTCCCGAAGTTCCAAAAGATCGATCGCCCTCCACCCCCACCTCAGACACATCCCAACCTCAAACCAGACTAGACTTAGCAGACGCACCTCATATTTCATTATTGTGCGATTCGCCTGATGGCGATAGCTTCGCTTCACGCACATCCGAACTCGCCACCCTGGAAAAATGGATCGTCCAAGAAAAGTGTAACCTTGCAGCAATATCAGGACTCAGCGGCATTGGCAAAACCGCACTTTCCCTCCACCTCATCCAAAAAATTCAGCATAACTTTGAATACGTCATCTGGCGAAATCTCCGCCACTCGCAACCCTTAGAAACTACCCTAAAAAATCTCCTAAAATTTCTTTTAAATCAATCCGAAATCGAACTCCCTACCAGCATTCCCGATCGACTTTCCCTGTTAATGGAATTTCTGCGAAAAAACCGCTGTCTCATTATCATCGACGACGTGCAAACCATTCTCAGCAGCGGACAATTAGCAGGAAATTACCGCCCCGAATGCGAAAATTACAGCATCCTCTTCAGACAAATCGGAGAAACAACCCACAACAGTTGTTTAATCCTCAACAGTTGGGAACCACCCAGAGAAATTACCGCCTTAAAAGGAGAAAAATCACCAGTTCGCAGCTTACAACTCAAAGGCATAGGTACAGCAGCAGCCGAAATTTTCCGGCAAAAAAGTTTACTCAATCCCGAAACATGGGAAAACCTAATTAACACCTACCGAGGCAATCCATTGTGGTTGAAAATAGTCGCCACCACTATTCAAGAAATATTCCGAGGTAGGGTTGCAGAATTTTTGAAATATGATATGCTCTTCTTAGGGGAAGAATTGGCAGCAACATTGCACCCGCAGATAAATCGTTTGTCAGAATTAGAAAAAAAACTAATCTGCCGCCTCAGCCGCGAAGCAAATTCAGTTTCAATAGAGCAATTGCTACAAGATGCCGATTTATCGCCCTCCGAGTTATTCAACGGGCTGCAATCTTTGGGGAGGCGATCGTTAGTTGAAATAGAAGAACGGGAGAATGAAACGCTATTCAGCGTTTGTCCTGTGGTGAGACAATATGTAATATCCAATCCAGTTTGTTGATACTTTCCGACAGTGCGACAGTCCGACAGTCCGGCAGGGGTTGAAACCCCTGCCTCAAAGCTAAAGTCGGTTAAAACCGACTACAGAATGTGATGGAAATGCAATTAATTGTAGTCCTCTTTTAGAGGACTTTCGCTATGAGACAGGGGTTTTCAACCCCTGTCGGACGGGAAGTCAAACGAGAGATTCGATCGCAAATATGAATACTGCTGAACCTTCATTAACTAAAACCGAATGTTGATACTTTTCGACAGTCCGACAGTCCGGCAGGGGTTGAAACCCCTGCCTCAAAGCTAAAGTCGGTTAAAACCGACTACAGAATGTG
>NZ_JAUBOZ010000013.1:67325-98133 GCF_036700475.1 Microcoleus sp. T2B6
ATGGAAATGCAATTAATTGTAGTCCTCTTTTAGAGGACTTTCGCTATGAGACAGGGGTTTTCAACCCCTGTCGGACTGGAAGTCAAACGAGAAATTCGATCGCAAATATGAATACTCCTCAACCTTCATTAACTAAAACAGAATTAAGAAAATCGCTCCTCAACACCCGCAAATCCCTATCAGCACAAGAATGGAGACAAAAGAGCGATCGCCTCTGCAATCATCTCCAAAACTCGCTCTTATTTACCCAAGCAACCACAATCCTCGCCTACTTCAGTTGTCGCCAAGAACCAGATTTAAGTCCCCTATTTACATCTTCTGTGGAGGAGGCATCTTGCCTGCTCAATTCTGGAGACAGGCAAGATGCCTGTCCCACAAATGCCATTCCCACCCCTAAAAAATGGGGATTTCCCCGCTGTGTCGGCAAAGAGCTATCCTGGCACATCTGGCAGCCCGGAGATGCTTTACATACTGGAGCTTATGGCATACTCGAACCACTGGCGGATGCTCCTAAAATAGACCATTCAGAAGTAGATTTAATGCTCGTACCCGCAGTAGGCTGCGATGTTCGCGGCTATCGCTTGGGCTACGGCGGTGGCTATTACGATCGAATGCTCAGTTTAGCTGAGTGGGAATCAAAAGTTACGATCGGCATTATCTTTGAATTTGCCTTGCTCGCCCAACTACCAGTTGACTCCTGGGATCTACCGCTGCACGGCATTTGTACAGAAAGCGGTTGCAAAATTGCACAGCGAAAATCTTAAACGGGCATAAACAAATTAATTTTCCGCAATTATGCCTATATCCTCTTAATCTAGAATCTAGAATCTAGAATCTAAAATCTAAAATCTAAAATAGTATGGCCCAGCGCTACGTTCGAGTTAAAACAACACAAGGACACATTCATTACGGTTTACTGCAACTTAGCCACAGCGTTCAAGTATTTGATGCACCGCCCTGGTTACAAGGACAACCAACCGATTTGGAACTTTCACCAGATACTTACCAAATTCTCGCCCCGTGCTCTCCCTCAAAAATTGTAGCCGTAGGCAAAAATTATGTCGATCACGCCGCCGAGATGGGAACCCCAGTACCGGAAGAACCCCTGCTGTTTTTCAAGCCTCCGAGTGCTGTCATCCCTGCTGGTGCAGCGATTCGCTATCCGCAGCAGTCGGAAAGGGTAGACTACGAGGGAGAATTGGCCCTGGTAATTGGCGAACATTGTACCAACTGCACTCCCGAACAAGCACACAGCAAAATTTGGGGCTATACGATCGCCAATGACGTAACAGCCAGAGATTTGCAAAAACGGGACAACCAGTGGGCGAGGGCCAAAGGGTTCGATACATTTTGTCCCTTGGGGCCTTGGATTGTCCGCGAATTGAGTCCCGCTGCACAGTTGCAGACTTTTGTCAATGAGAGCGAGCAACCGGTACAGTCATCCCAGATCGATCGCATGGTATTTTCCCCAGACTTTCTCGTCTGCTACATCAGTCAAATAATGACCCTCGTTCCCGGCGATGTGATACTGACTGGAACGCCGCAAGGAGTAGGGCCGCTACAAATAGGCGATCGAGTCCGCATCGAAATTGAAGGCATCGGCAGTCTTGAAAATACTGTCACTCATTAGTTATGGGTTATTTGTGAGGACACGGCGAAAGCCTTTGTCCCTACGGGGAGGGCTTGGAATCTGCTGTATAATATCAATTAGCCCGTCAATTTTCACCAACTTTGAAATAGGATCGTTAGCCCATGCAACTCGAAGACTATTTTGACTTTCAGCGGCCAGATGATATTCGGGTCAAAGGGACGCGAATCGGCATTGAAACTGTTCTATATGATTTCATTCATCGCGCGCGCACTCCTGAACAAATTGCTCAAACTTATCCATCTCTTAACTTGGAACAAGTTTATGCTACTATCCTTTACTATCTGCACAATAAAGAAGCCGTTAGTAACTACATTGCTGATTGGTTGGAGTGGAGCCATCAGCAACTTAAAGCACAAGAACTTAACCCTCCACTTGGTATTGTTAGACTGCAAAAACTGAGCTCGGAAAAAAAATCCCAACAAATCATCAATGAGTCTCAATTATCTGTTGGATGAAAATGTAGATCCTACCTATAAAGCTGAAATCCTTACAGGCAATCCAAATTTGATAATTTGGTGTGTAGGCGAACCAGAAGCTCCGAGTCGGGGAACTTTAGATCCAGAAATTATTAAATGGTGTGAGGAATATAACTTTATATTGGTGACGAATAATCGTAAATCCATGCCCGTGCATTTGACAGACCATTTGGCTGAAGGTCATCATATTCCGGGCATTTTTATCCTCAATTCCAAGTTGAGTATTGGACAAAATATTCGGCAATTAATTTTTATTGCTGAGGCATCTTTTAATGATGAATATCAAGATCAAATAGTTCATCTGCGAGAGATTGTTTGAATAATTTTGTCTCATTGATAAGTAGAAGGAAGTTCGGCAACGGATTTTGTAACGGATGTAACGGATGTAACGGATTGACCGCAGAAGGTAGAAGGTAGAAGCTAGAAGAGAAATAAAGGGGGTATGTTACCAGGATTTGGTATAAACCCTATGATTTTCCCGATCGGCAAAATGAACGATTTGGCGAGGCTACAGTCAACGCCCTATCGAGATTTCACCTCAGTTTGACAATCATAGGGATAACAACTAAGCTGTGGAGCATTTAAACCATTCACTATCCAGGTAAGGTGCGTCAGGCGCGAACACTTACGCCGACTTGGGACACACTTCTGTACGCTCCGCACCCTACTATCTTCTTTTAAATGCCGAACAGCTTAACAACTGTCAACTACCAACTACCAACTGCTTTCCTGACTAACGAACCTGCATATAAACAGCATCCGAAAGCGGAGGAATCTCTGCATAGCGTCCCAAAAGTGACTGCACGACGGCATAGACAAATGCAGCCAAAGCGCCCAAAAACACCATGTTATACAGAGTTTCCGCAATAAATGCGACTTGTAAGCCGTTAGAAAAAATCGGCAAAACCAGACCGCACAGCATCAAAACAATGTCTAAAAGAATCGCCTGCATCGCATTAAAACGAATGAAGTGACTGATGTTTTCGTTTCTAACTACTCCTAAATACAGAGCAAAGAAGATAATCAAGCTAGCAAAGGGCAAACTATAAATTTGCATCAAAGGAGCTAGCGGTATCAACAACAGTTGCAGGACAGGAAACTGTGTAAACAGAAACCTGCCAAAGGCAAGCCCGTCAACCAACGGGAGCAAATAAGGCAAAGAAGCAAAAATCCGGTCTGGAACAGTTGTAGACCCGCGCCAAGTCATAATGAACTCTCCTGAGTCGATCGGTGAACTATTAATTCCTATTAAAATCAGCATAACGCAGCAGGCTCAGTTCCGACCCGCCCGGAATTTGCTCATTGGTGGGCGGATAGCAGCCTCAAGTACCAGATGCAGGGCAACTTAGATCGAGTCGCATTAATAGTCACCATGCCCCAGGCCCCATGCCCCATGCCCCATGCCCTATTTGGCCGATGATTATTTAATATTGGCAATGACGAAGCCCATTTGACACTCGTACCGATCGGGCAAATTTTCCGTAGGTTTAGCAACTGGATGGCCGCAGCGAAGCTCTCCACCGCTCCAGCGCGGTTGGCCAGTGCGATCGGCCAGCAAACAACTTTGGCAAACACACTGAGGGGCAAGCATCTGATTTTCCATTAAAATGACTAACATTTGATACCTCCGGCAGGTTTCACACCAGTAATTTCATTGTATGTCAGGAGTTGGGGACAAACGGCTTAACCTGAACACAACGTAATATTTATATCAATGGGGCGAAATCCGTAGTACGGTATAAGATCCCCAATTCCCAATCCCAAAATTGTCAAGAGGTTGATTATTGTGACGGACACTAACTTAGAATTCCTTTCCAAAACCGATCCGCTGATTGCCGATTTAATCGGGCAAGAGCTGCAGCGGCAGCGAGACCACCTAGAACTCATCGCCAGCGAAAACTTTACCTCCGCAGCCGTAATGGCAGCTCAAGGCTCAGTGCTGACCAATAAATACGCCGAAGGACTGCCAGCGAAACGCTACTACGGCGGCTGCGAATTTATTGACGGCATCGAGCAAATTGCGATCGATCGCGCCAAACAGCTATTTGGAGCCGCTCACGCCAACGTCCAGCCCCACTCCGGCGCTCAAGCCAACTTTGCAGTATTTTTGAGCTTGCTGGAACCCGGAGACGGAATAATGGGCATGGATTTGTCCCACGGCGGACACTTGACCCACGGTTCGCCCGTCAACGTATCCGGCAAGTGGTTCAAAGCTTTTCACTACGGCGTCAGCCAAGAAACAGAACAGCTCGACTATGACGAAATTTTGGCACTGGCCAAAGAAAACCGACCGAAATTGCTAATTTGTGGCTATTCAGCATATTCGCGAATTATCGACTTTGAGAAGTTTAGAGCGATCGCCGACGAAATCGGAGCCTACCTGCTCGCCGACATCGCCCACATCGCCGGGTTAGTCGCCACAGGGCACCACCCCAACCCCCTCCCCCACTGTCACGCAGTCACCACCACCACTCACAAAACCCTGCGCGGCCCCCGTGGTGGCTTGATTATGACCAATGACCCGGAATTAGGTAAAAAGTTTGACAAAGCAGTTTTCCCCGGCACTCAAGGTGGGCCCTTAGAACACGTCATAGCGGGCAAAGCAGTAGCTTTCGGCGAAGCATTAAAGCCTGAATTTAAAACTTATTCCGGTCAAGTAATTGAAAATGCGCGCGCTTTAGCGGCACAGTTGCAGCAGCGGGGTTTAAAACTCGTTTCCGGCGGCACGGACAATCACTTAATGCTAGTTGATTTGCGATCGGCAAATATGACAGGCAAACAAGCGGACCAATTAGTCAGCGGTGTGAATATTACTGCTAATAAAAATACCGTGCCTTTCGATCCGGCATCTCCCTTTGTCACCAGCGGTTTGAGACTCGGTTCGCCGGCGATGACCACCAGGGGAATGGGAACAGCAGAATTTACCGAGATTGGCAATATTATCGCCGATCGCCTGCTAAATCCAGATGATGAAAGCGTCGCAGCAGACTGCCTGCGTCGAGTAGCAGCACTGTGCGATCGCTTCCCGTTATATCCCCACTTGTACTTGAAAGTGCCGGCATTAGCTTAATTTTCCTGATCGGCAATGGGAAATTGGTAGTTGGAAGTGTACGGGTAAAAGGGTAAAAGAGCAGGAAAAGATTGAGAGTTGCCGGTAGCGATATTGAAAAGCGGTTTTAACCAAAAATATCGATCGCCAATACGGTTTTTAGTAAAGATATTTGTCGGGCGGGGCTGGTTTGACTAACGGTATTTGTCGGTTGCGAAAGATACCGATCGACTGGGCCCGCTCGCCAAATATCGACTTTTTTGCTCGCGAAAAAGTCGCTATTTCAAATCGTTAATTCGAGAGTTATGAATGAAAAACCTGACAATTCGCCCCAGGGCAACTGCCATTGCGGCAAATCTCCGACTCCCAAACCCCCAGTCGCTCTTCAAGATGTTTCCTTGTTATAAGCCATCTGAAATGTAGTAGACTCTGCCTGACAGCCTAATTGCCCCGCACTATTTAAAATTGATTTCAGATGCCGTACCAGTATCTGTACCACATACTCGCTTTTCTGGTTTCTGCGCTCGTCGTCCTCTGGAGTACACCAATAGTCAAAAAAATTGGTCTCAAAAGCGGGCGAGTCGATCGGCCAGGCGAGCGAAAAGTCCACAAGCGCCCTATGGTGCGTTTGGGAGGAGTTTCCATCTTTCTCGGCACTATCACTGCCCTCTTATTTGTCTGGCTCTGTGGAGGCTTCATCGATGCTAACGGACAAGTTCTCAATCCCAAAGACGAATACGAAATTTGGGGAGTCACCCTCGGCGGCATCGGATTCTTCCTCATCGGTTTAGCAGACGACTTATTTTCGCTCTCGGCCTTAAAACGCTTGCTCATGCAAATTGGCGTATCCAGCATCGTTTGGTACGCGGGCGTACAAATTGAGTTTCTCACAGTTCCCTCCTTGGGACTTACTAATATTGGCTGGCTGAGCTTGCCAATTACCGTGATTTGGCTCGTCGGCATGGCCAACGCCATCAACTGGATTGATGGTTTGGACGGTTTAGCTGCCGGAGTTTCAGGGATTGCAGCAGTTGTGATGCTGATTGTCAGTCTGGCGATGCACCAACCGGCGGCGGCCCTGATTGCAGCGGCTTTAGCTGGCGGGACATTGGGATTTCTGCGCTACAACTTCAATCCGGCTCAAATCTTTATGGGAGATGGCGGGGCTTATTTTATCGGGTTTACTCTCGCTGGAGTGGGAGTAATTGGGTTAGTTAAAACTACGGCTGTTACTTCTGTGTTGCTGCCATATTTAATTTTAGCTGTACCGATTTTAGATATGTCGGCGGTGATTCTCGATCGACTTCGCAACGGCAAGTCACCGTTTATTGCTGACAAGCGCCATCTCCACCACCGACTTCTAGAAGCCGGACTATCCCATCGATTTGCGGTTTTATTTATTTACTCACTGACACTGTGGGTGGGAAGTTTAGCCCTAGCTTTTTCGCTTCCCAGCGGCGTAATTTACGCTATGGGTGCAACAAGTTTGCTGGGATATGCTAGCTGGAAAGTTTGGAGACACGCTAGGTGAAGGAAGAAGGAAGAAGGAAGAAGGAAGAAGGAAGAAGGAAGAAGGAAGAAGGAAGAAGGAAGAAAAATAATTTCTAATGCCTAATTCCCCATGCCCAATGCCCAATGCCCAATGCCCAATGCCCAATGCCCCATGCCCAATGCCCAATGCCCAATGCCCAATGCCCCATGCCCAATGCCCAATTCCCAATGCCCAATTCTCCAATCTAAAATCCAAAATCTAAAATCTAAAATTGAATGGTTGCTGAAATTATTTGTGTTGGCACTGAATTGCTGTTAGGCGATATTCTTAATAGCAATGCCCAGTTTTTAGCCAAAGAATTAGCGAGTCTGGGAATCCCTCACTACTATCAAACAGTGGTGGGGGACAATCCAGAACGTATCAAACAAGTGTTAGAAATCGCCGTCAGTCGATCGCAGCTTTTGCTTTTCACCGGAGGCCTGGGCCCCACACCAGACGACCTCACAGTCGAAACGATCGCCGATTTTTTTGGGGTTCCCCTCATCGAAAAGCCGGAAATTATTGCAGATATCGAATACAAATATGCCCAGCGGGGACGCACCATGAGTCCCAGCAATCGCAAACAAGCTTTAATTCCAGAAACTGCGGACATTCTGCCGAACCGCAGCGGTTCTGCACCGGGCATTATTTGGCAGCCGGTTTCTGACGTGACAGTAATGACATTTCCCGGCGTACCGGCGGAAATGCACTTGATGTGGCAAGAAACCGCCGTTCCTTACCTGCAAAATAACGGCTGGTGCAGCGAAACTATTTACAGCCGCACATTGAAATTTTGGGGGATTGCTGAGTCGGCATTGGCGGAAAAAGTAGATAGTTTTCTGAATTTAACTAATCCTACTGTGGCTCCCTACGCCAATCACGGCGAAGTCAAACTGCGGATTTCGGCCCGCGCGGAGTCCTCCGTGGCGGCGAAAAACTTGATTGAGCCGATCGAACAACAATTGCGGCAAATTGCCGACTTAGACTGTTACGGTGCTGATAGCGATACCCTCGCTTCCACTGTCGGCCAATTGTTGCTGGATGCGGGGCAAACTCTTAGCGTGGCTGAATCCTGCACGGGAGGTGGATTGGGGGCGATGCTGACGGGTGTTCCCGGCAGTTCGAGCTACTTTTTAGGCGGGATTATTTCTTACGACAATCGGGTTAAGGAAGGATTATTAGGTGTGAATCCCCAAGATTTAGCCGAATTTGGGGCAGTCAGCCACCAAGTGGCAAAACAAATGGCTGCGGGAGTTCGCGCCAGCCTCAATACAAATTGGGGATTGAGCATTACAGGCGTCGCCGGGCCCGGAGGCGGCACAGATGCTAAACCTGTCGGACTGGTTTATGTCGGTTTAGTGGGGCCCGACGGTGACGTAGAAAGTTTTGAATACCGCTTTGGGGATGCCAGAGGCCGCGAGTGGATTCGGAATCTGAGTAGCTGTACGGCGCTCGATCGACTCCGGCGTAAATTATTGTTGGCAAAAGCGTAGAAAAAATCCTACGATTGGTCAATTGTCAACAGTTAACCGTAAGCTTAAGTTTTATTTAACACTCTCTACTCCGATATAATTCGGCAATTTTCCTTTTGCCTCTTGATTATCTGTAAAGATTCGTTATGATAATAAGATAGGACTGATTGGCCAATATACTGACTCTCTCCATTGCTCAAAATATCCAGCAAGCGAGAAAGCAAGTTTGACCTTTGGTTTGAAGGTCGTGCTTGCTTATTTTCAGATATTTAGCCGTCGGTTTAGCAATCTAGACTATAAAAAAAGGAGCTATCCGTTCAATGGAAGACATTGAAAAGGTGCTGGAAGAAATTAAAGAATGGGTTCGCAAGCTGATAGAAGGACTGCTGAGTCCCGATCCTGAACCGGAACTCGAACCGATTCGTATTCCTGTCAACCAACCGAGGAATCGCAGGTAGTCGGGACTGCATTAGAAGTTTGAGGTTTAAGGTTTGAGGTTTGAGGTGGCAGACGGGTTCTAAATCCCATGTCAAAACTCTCATAATTTTTGTTGCGCTGGAAATTTTAAAATTGTTAAATATCCTGGTACTTCACGGCCCTAATCTGAATCTATTGGGTCAGCGAGAACCTGGAGTTTATGGTTCTGCGACTTTAAATGATATCAACAAGTTGCTAGAACGAGAAGCGCAAGCCCTCCAGGTGCAAGTCTCAATTCAGCAGTCGAATCATGAAGGGGTGTTGGTGGATGCAATTCACTCGATGTTAGGGCAGCACCAAGGCTTATTGATTAATGCTGGAGCTTATACTCATACGAGTGTGGCAATTAGAGACGCGATCGCCGCGGTGAATATCCCTGCGGTAGAAGTTCATCTGAGCAATATTTACCGGCGGGAAGCTTTTCGGCATCACTCGTTTATCGCAGCGGTGGCGATCGGGCAAATCAGCGGTTTTGGCTCAGAAAGTTATCGGCTGGGGTTGCAAGCTCTAGTTAGTTACTTGATTAAAAATTAAAAATTTACCGATTGTAGCGATCGGATGAGGGCAGGTTTTAGATGGAAAACCAGCCCTTATATGTTTGGGTTGAATTCAAATTAATCACAAGAGTTAGGCAAAGAAGCAAACCAGGAAGAACTCTAAATTACCAATTACCAATTACCAATTACCAAAGAACGGGGTTTAAAGCCCCGTCCTTATAGGACGGTTTTAATTTCTTAATTGTCCTAATTTTCTCAGATGTTGTGGTATAGTATAATAAGAATAACACAGGAGAGAGAGGCATGAAAGCGCGGTATCGATACAGATTTTCTCCTAGTACGGAACAAAAAATTAGCTTAGCTAAATTGTTTGGTTGTACTAGAGTAGTCTGGAATGATGCCCTAAGAATTTGCAAAAACTCTGCCAAAAAACCTAGCTGTGCAGACCTGCAAAAAATTGTAATAACTAAGGCAAAAAAGACTGAGGAGAGAGCATGGTTGGGAGAAGTGTCGGCGATTTGCCTCCAACAATCTGTCTCTGATTTGGAAACAGCTTTTAAGAATTTCTTGGATTCTTGTAAAGGAAAACGTAACGGAAAAAAAGTCGGCTATCCAAAGTTCAAAAAAAAGACAAACAGCCAATCCGCCAAACTAACCAAAAACGGTTTTTCGTTGAGGGATGATTATGTTTACCTTGCAAAGATTGGCAGAGTTAAGCTGATTTGGTCTAGGGAATTGCCAGACCATCCAAGCTCTTTAACTATAATCAAGGATTGTGCAGATCGGTATTTCATCAGCTTTGTAGTAGAGGATGATCCCGAAGAAGTCGAAGCTAAGAACCACAGCGTCGGCATTGATTTGGGCATTAAAACCTTCGCTGTAATGAGTGACGGGACTAAAGCTGTAAGCCCTGACTACAAAGTGTTAGATCGCAAAATTCGCAGATTACAGCGTAAACTTTCCCGTCAAAAACTCGACTCTAAACGGCGGAATAAAACCCGACTGCAAATAGCTAGACTGCACAACCGAATTGCTGACACTAGAAAAGATTTTTTGCACAAACTATCAACTAACTTGGCTAAGGATAATCAACTTGTCATTTTAGAAGATTTGAATGTAGCAGGAATGGTAAAAAATAGGAAGCTATCAAGGGCAATTAGTCAGCAAGGTTGGGGTGAGTTTAGGGCTTTGTGCGAGGGAAAATGTGGGAAGTATGGCAGAGAGTTCAAAGTAATTAGTCGCTGGGAACCTACCAGCCAAGTTTGCTCAGATTGCGGGTTTAAGTGGGGGAAAATAGACCTCTCTGTGCGTTATATACTCTGCCTCAATTGCGGTACTAACCAAGACAGAGATGAGAACGCCGCCAAAAATATAAATAAAGTCGGGATAGGGCATTGCCACGACTCTAAATGAACATGGAGACGCTCGTAAAACTACTTCGGTAGTATCGGTCAATGAAGTGTTAAGAATCCCCGCGCTTTTAAGCCGGGGAGTATGTCAATAACAACTTGAGTTAAATTCAAATGCGGCATTCCCTGTTGAGCAAGTTTCAAGGAACCATCCTGGGGGCAGTTTTAGGAGACTCTCTAGGCCTGCAATACCAGAGGCAACTCGTGGGTATTCCCCCCCAAACAGAAGACTTGCAGCCGATTTTACAACTGACGAAACACCAACAATTGACCCTAAGAGGGGCAACATTGGTGTTGAATTCTGTCAACAGTAAAATCCCAAGTGGCAAAGACTCATCCGCATCCGGGAGACTTGCGGTAGCGTGTGTTCAAAGTTTAATTCGGTGTAGGGGTTTAGATTTAAAAGATTGGCGCGATACTTGGGAAGCATTTGCCAAGTCGGAAATCTATCATCCCCGCAACAGTGAGTTTCAAACCCTGCTTAACCCTGGTGAAGCTGCAATTGCTGCGCTGCCATCCGCGATGTTTTTTCACGAAAATAAAGCCAAGCTGCGAGAAAAAATCATGCTGGCGATAGAGGTTTGGCACAACGAAAACCAGCCAGAATGGGAAACAGCAATTTTAGCAGTAGCATATACGATCGCCCGAGCT
This sequence comes from Microcoleus sp. T2B6, assembly GCF_036700475.1. Taxonomy (NCBI): domain Bacteria; kingdom Bacillati; phylum Cyanobacteriota; class Cyanophyceae; order Oscillatoriales; family Microcoleaceae; genus Microcoleus; species Microcoleus sp. T2B6. Next base: position 78,539 of record NZ_JAUBOZ010000013.1, read on the forward strand.
CTCAAAGAAAGACTTGACCCCGCGACAGCGATCGAGCAAACACTTGCCTACCTGAAAACAGAGAATGCCTTAACAGAGCTGCTGCTGCAAGTGCAAATACTACTAGAAAAGGGAGCCGATTTAGAAACAGCCGCCACTCATCTGTGCAAAAGCGCCACAGCTTTGCGAGAAAGACAGGGCGAAGGTGAGAAAAAATTACAAACCGAGTCAATTGTCAATCCAGGAAATTTCATTCCCATTGCCTTAGCTTTCTACTGCTTTTTGAACACCCCAGAAGACTTGCGCTTGTCAGTGGTGCGGGCAGCCCGCTGTGGTATAGCCGGACAAATAACCTGTGCTTTGACAGGAGCTTTGTCTGGAGCCTATAACGGCGTTGCTGCGATTCCTGTAGAATGGCGACAGGTATCTTCGGCTGAGGTTAATTCGCTGCAGCTAGCCGACGGCCGAGAACCTTCGCTCTGGGGAACTGGCAGCGATGTAAAAATTGTAGAGTTAGCAAATAACCTGTTTGCTGTTTGGGCAGGAGTTTACAGCCCCGATGCCGGACTCGATTCCGCAGCGCTAGCCCGATCGGTGGCTGCACCTTATGTCATTAGACCTCGTAAAATATAAAGGTTGGAGCTTTTACTGGTAAGGGCTGAAGATTCAGCCAGGGTAGTTCGGATAAAATCAATCAAGATGCATAGTCAGAAATTCTGACAAAGCTGCTGGATAACAGTGATATATCTTCGACACAAATGAATACGCTCTCCTCATTGATGCGGCAGATTGAGCAGCTAGGGGCTGCGCGCTCACTGCGCCAACACATTGCTAAAGTGCAAAATGGCTGCAGCAAAGCAGATACCGAGCGCGCTGGCGGGCCTCTCCTGAGCCGTTTGTCGCGCCCGAAATGGCTTCTTCCCGAGACTTTTACTACTAGATTTACAAGTAAAACCTCCAAATCCAGCCTCAAAAATCAAGCTCGTTCCCCTATGTTGGCGCTGGTAGCGGTAGTTTCCCTAAGCAGCACTCTGGGCCACCGCTTCTACAACCAGCCGAAACTGGATGTGGGGACGAAAGCTCCTCAGACGATTAAGGCTCCTGCTACTGCTAGCATCCCCGATTACAAAACTACTGAAGAACAGCGGAAAGCAGCGCGGATCGGGGCTGTAGCGATATTAATGCTGGATTCTGCGGTCGATCGACAAATTTATCAAGAATTGCAACAATTTTTGCAGCAGGGAAGCGAGCTGCGGGAGGCGGTAGGCCCGTTTCCGTTTGCGAGTCCCTCGGCCCTCTCACTTGCTGTTCAGGTTTACTTGCGGGGCTGTCCTGAGTGGGAGTGGCGCTGGATTTTGGCGCAAGCGGGGGACAAAAGTGCAACTTCCGAGCGGTTGAGCTTGGATTCCCCCGCAGTTGCTGGGCAGACGGAGAACCAGTCTCGGCAGGAGGCTATCGCTCAACTGCAAGCTTACAGCCGATCGCTCCCGGCAGCAGACTTTCAAAGCCTGACAGACAGTATTTCCTCGGCTCGCCAACGCTATCTCAATGCTGTGGAGGCGCTGGAAAAACCGTCGGTTTCCGGGCTACCCCAGATATACGATACTTCGCTGTTTGGTTTGTCGGAGGCAGTGTGGCAGAAAACCCAAACCGGTATGAGTCGGGCGGCAAAAAGGATGGTGGCTCAAGGTATCCCGCAGGGCTTGCCAAAAGAGATTTTGAAAGAAGCTGTGAAGCTGCAAGTGGCAGATGAAGTGCCGTTAGAGTCCCAAGCTTTGGCGGTTGAGGGTTTAACAGCGATTTTGCAGCCAAATCTGGTGAGAGATCCCGAGGAAACCAAACAGCTAGCTGAATTAGCAGCCCAAAAGGTGAAACCGGTGATGATCGCAGTAGATCAGGGCGAGATAATTGTTGCACAAGGACAAGATATCTCGCAGGAAGATTTCGTGTTGCTCGACTATTTTGGTTTGAGCCGGCGGGGGGTGAATTGGCTGGGGCTGACGGGTTTTGTTTGTTTAGTCGCGGGGGCAATTGCGATCGTACTGCTGGTGGAAAGGCACTACCGGTTGCGCCGGAGAGATCATTTGCTATTGCTGCTGCTGACTTTGAGCGCGCCGGTGCTGGTGAGTTTGGGCCTGCCTTGGACGAGTTTGCCCGCGATCGGGATTTTAGCGGGTGGCTTCTACGGTTCGGCGGTGGGAGTGACTGTGGTGGGGCTGCTGTCGGCGCTGCTGCCCGTTGGCTTAAATGTGGACTTGATTCATTTGGTGGCTAGCGGGGCGGGGGGATTGCTGGGCGCTTTTATGGCCGGGCGGCTGCGATCGCGCGAGGAATTGGCTCTTTTGGGTGTGGCTGTCGGCTTGACTCTGGGCACGGTTTATCTCGTGGGGACTTTGATTGCCAGCGCGGCAGCCGGTGCTATTTGGTACGTCGTACTGGGTACGGTGGGCGCGCAAAGTTTGGCGGGTTTGGCTTGGAGCGTTGTGGCGATCGGCATCAGCCCTTATTTGGAACACGTTTTTGACTTGATTACGCCGATTCGGCTGGCGGAACTTGCCAATCCCAACCGCCCGCTGTTGAAGAAATTGGCCGCCGAGGCTCCGGGGACTTTTCAGCACACGCTGTTTGTGGCGAGTTTGGCGGAGGCAGCCGCCCGGGAACTCGGCTGCAATGTTGAGCTGGTCAGGACTGGGACATTATACCACGATATTGGAAAAATGCACGACCCGCTCGGATTTTGTGAAAATCAAATGGGTGGGGGCAACAAACACGATGAAATTAATGACCCTTGGGCGAGCGCGGAGATTATTAAAAAGCACGTTACCGAGGGTTTGGTGATGGCGCGGAAGCATCGATTGCCGAAGGCAATTCAGGCGTTTATTCCCGAACACCAAGGTACAATGTTAATTGCTTATTTCTACCACCAAGCGCAGCAAATTGCTGCAAAAGAAATAGAAGATTTAAAGATTGCTTTGCCAGATGCGGATAATTCAAAGTTAACAATCGCAAGTCGCCAAGTGAGGGAGGAGGATTTTCGCTATGACGGGCCGATTCCGCAGTCGCGCGAAACGGGAATTCTGATGCTGGCGGATTCTTGCGAGGCTGCTTTGCGATCGCTCAAGGATGCTACTCATGAAGAGGCGTTGAATATGGTTAATCGGATTTTGAGGGCTCGCTGGCAGGATAATCAGTTGATTGATTCGGGTTTAACGCGGGAGGATATGTCTCTAATTGCGGAGATTTTTGTGCGGGTTTGGGAACAGTTCAATCACAAGCGGATTGCTTACCCTAGTGCAGTTTTTACTCCAAGGTAGGAGGAAATTTTTAGTTAGGGAAAATCAGCTCGCATTTCAGTTGTGAATGAGATTTCATTGCGATTTGCCCCGCGAATAGCCATGCACTTCAGCATTGTCGCTGACAATTACCACAGGTGGTTTGATTCCTCAAAATTCCGAAGAGTCGATATCTCTTTCGCCGGCTAGGTGCGATCGCAATTTTTGCCAGTCTGGGGCATCGATCGCATTTGCAAATGCTACGATCGTATCTACGACCGCAGCGCGATCGATAATCCAGCGGATGTCTTGCAGTTCGTACATAAAAAATAAATTTTGTGAGTTGTGAGTTCAAAAGATTTTAATTTTTAACCGCAGATGAACGCGGATAAACGCCGATTTTTTGTGTTGATTCTATCCTTTGACTCCCGCAGCAGTTTCTGTTGGCACAATGTATTTTTGCAAGAGCAAAAATAGTCCTAAAACTGGAACAATAGAAATAATAGAACCCGCCGCAACTAAACGCCAATCTAAAGAAAATGTCCCTGCTAAATTGGCTACCCCTAAAGGTAAAGTGTAATATTCCGGTCTGTCTAAAACTAGCAGTGGCCACAGAAAGTCGCTCCAAGAACCGATAAATACGAAAATTCCTAGGGTAACTAAAGCTGGCTTAATTGCCGGAATCATGACGTGCCACCAAATGCCTAATTCGCTGCAGCCGTCGATGCGGGCGGCTTCTTCTAGTTCTTTGGGAACTGCTAGAAATGCTTGTCGTAATAAAAATATGCCGAAGGCTGAGGCTAGTCCGGGAAAGATTACGCCTAAATAACTATTTTTTAGTCCGAGTTGTACAGTCAATATGTATAGGGGAATCATGACTATTTGGAAGGGAATCATGATTGTGGAAACGATCGTGATTAAGATGGCTTCGCGGCCGCGAAATTTGAGTCTGGCTAAGGGGTAAGCGGCGAGGGCACAAAAGAGGACGTTGATGCTAACTGTGAGGCCGGCTATTAGGGTGCTGTTGAATAGGTAGCGGCCGAAGGGGTTTGTTTGCCAAACTTTGATGAAGTTTTCGAGGGTTGGCTGTTGCGGCCACAGTTGCGGGGGAAATTGAAAGATGTTTTCGTTGGGGGATTTGAGGGAGGTACTGAGCAGCCACAGCAAGGGAAACAGCATTAAAAGTGCGATCGCGCTCATGATGCTGTACGTCCACAGGGTGCTCCACGGTGAGGGAGTGTGGTTTGGGGAATTTGGTTTTTTAGTTTTGAGATTGTTCATGGTTGGGATATGATAATAAGTCCTTGCTTCGTGAGAAGCCTTGTTGTCCATAAGGGGATTATTGCCATGAAACCGTTTATTTACGAAACTATGTACATTCTGCGCCCTGATTTGGGTGAGGAAATGACAGACCAGGCGATCGCTAAATATCAAACTATTTTGCGCGATCAAGGTGCTGAAAACATCGAAACTCAGCACCGCGGCAAGCGCCGTTTGGCTTACGAAATCGGCAAGCACCGGGACGGAGTATACGTTCAAATGAACTATACAGCTCCGGGCGCTGCAATTTTTACCCTGGAACGCGCGATGCGTCTGAGCGAAGAAGTGATTCGCTATTTGACGATCAAGCAAGATGTGCCAGATGCACCTGAAGCGGAAGCGGAAGCTGAAGTCGCCGAGTAGGAGTTCGGTGAGTATGTCAAGTAGTACCAGTCTACTGTTTGACGATTAGGGCCGCTTATTCCCCGGCACGCCTTTCTTTCTTAAGGGCTACCCTGTACACACAACTTGAAAAACTAACGTCAGAGGCTTTCGCTCCCCCTGGCATCCTCCTGAAAAAGACGCTAGGGGGATCTTTGGAATTGTGGGTACAGCATAGTTTCTAAAGGGCGGGACTTGATGTTAATTGAAATTATAGGTGAATGGGCGATTGTTTTTCTAGGGGAGGACGATCGCTCTTTTTTGTGGGGAGGCTGCTGGGACTTAATCTATTTTTATCAACAAAGAAAGCTCGCTTTTTGAGGAGAGCGAGGGCGATTCACTTTGGCTCAACTCTATCTAGTTGACTACAAAAAACTTGACTGTGCTTGAGCATAGCTGCTTAATCATTGTAAATCTAATTGTGATCCGCTACTTATTAAATTTACTGTTAACTAAGGCAAATTCGACTTTCTTGAGAGGCAAAATTCTGCATCTATAACTCTGAACCAAACTATAAACTTATTTTGGCACTTGGCAATTAAGCTGTTGTGCATTTAAATTGTATATTTCGAGTCCCGATCAAAAATCGTCAAATCCTCTCCCCCGATCCCCATCGGACCCTCTCCCTCTCTAATACCATAGGCAATCTAGATGCAACACAGCTTAGGTAGCCGCTAAAATGTGGCTCTTAGCCCTCTTAAGTGACTCTGGGAAAATAAAAATAAGAGCCAAATTTTTAACTGTAGATATAGCGAGAATTTGAGCGTTTATTTTCTAACAGAATGGCCCAAATCAGGATTTTTGGTAAAAGTCTTATGCTATAAGCCTTCCAGATTATTTTTTGCCTAAAGTGACAGAATAGGGTTAAACGAGGATAACCCTAACCCTCTTCTGTCACCCTGGGAAAATAAAAATAAGAGCCAAATTTTTAACTGTAGATATAGCGAGAATTTGAGCATTTATTTTCTAACAGAATGGCCCAAATCAGGATTTTTGGTAAAAGTCTTATGCTCTAAGCGTTCCTGATTATTTTTTGCTGAAAGTGACAAAAGAGGGCTAATTTTCCTATCCATTCCAAAACCTTGTTCTAGGCGGGGATACTGTACTTTCCCAGCCTAAAGCTTGTAACCGTTACGCTTTATCAGAATAGAAAATATTTTTGATTTTTACCTGACTCTCTAGCTTTTAGAAGTGGGGTGCCATTTCCAGGCAACGGTACATCAAACGTCTTGGCAACCAAAGCAGCCCCAACAATGTAGCTTTCGAGACACAGGTAAGAATGTTGGGGCAAGGGTAAGACAAAGTGTGAGAGATTTAAGCCGACACAGCAAAGATAACTATAAAAGTTGCTAATAAAGCTGTATGGTTGAGTCTGTGATTTACCAGGCACATCTATAACTTTGCTGGACAGGGCAAATTTTAGAAGAGATCGAATTATTGCTAAGGTTGATCCCAGTTAGGTTAGTCAAAGATGCTAACGGTTTAATGTCACTGATTTTATTGTCCTCAAGGTTGAGCTTAGTCAGGTTAGTCAAGGATGCTAACGGTTTAATGTCACTGACTTTATTGTCCTCAAGGTTGAGCCCAGTCAGGTTAGTCAAGGATTGTAGCGGTTTGATGTCGCTGATTTGATTGTTCTCAAGGTCGATCTCAGTCAGGTTAGTCAAGGATTGTAGCGGTTTGATATCACTGATTTGATTGTGGGTAAGGGTGAGCCTATACAGTTTAGTCAAGGATACTAGCGGTTTGATGTCCTTGATTTGATTGTTGTGGATGGAGAGCCGCTTCAGTTTAGTCAAGGATGCTAGCGGTTTGATCTCCTTGATTTGATTGTTGTCGAGGTAGAGCAAAGTCAGGTTAGTCAAAGATACTAGCGGTTTGATGTCCCCGATCAGATTGCTGTCAAGGAAGAGCCCAGTCAGGTTAGTCAAGGATGCTAGCGGTTTGATGTCGCTGATTTGATTGTTGGTGAGGGTGAGCCAATTCAGGTTAGTCAAGGATGCTAGCGGTTTGATATCACTGATTTGATTGTTGGTGAGGGTGAGTGAAGTCAGGTTAGTCAAAGATGCTAGCGGTTCAATGTCCTTGATTTGACTGCTGGTGAGGTAGAGCGAAGTCAGGTTAGCCAAGGATGCTAGCGGTTCGATGTCGCTGATTTGATTGTCGCTGAGGTAGAGCGAAGTCAGGTTAGTCAAGGATGCTAGCGGTTCGATGTCCTTGATTTGATTGCTGTCGAGGGAGAGCGAAGTCAGGTTAGTCAAAGATGCTAGCGGTTCGATGTCCTTGATTTGACTGTCGCTGAGGTAGAGCGAAGTCAGGTGAGCCAAGGATGTTAGCGGTTTAATGTCATTGATTTGATTGTTGTAGAGGGAGAGCGTAGTCAGGTTAGCCAAGGATGCTAGCGGTTTGATGTCCTTGATTTTATTGTTGTAGAGGGAGAGCGTAGTCAGGTTAGTTAAAGATGCTAGCGGTTTGATGTCCCCGATCTGATTGCTGTCGAGGGTGAGTTCCGTGAGACTCGAAAGTTGTCTATCGGCCGCCTCGCACTCAGTAGTTCCCGCTTTCTCCAACAACACCTCAACAGTATGTTTAGTTTCAGGACTCAAAGAAGCCTTTTCGCGACACCAATCAGCAAATGTCCGTCCACTATCGCCCGGTTGGTTCTGCACGACCCATGAGAAAGGTGCATTTCCACTATTTTGCGACTGACTCGATACCACCAACATGAAAACAAGGATTAATAAAATCATAGGGAATAACCTCTGTGGATTTTTATATATTTCCCCATCTAGGACTTGAAAATGCAGAGGGTACGTCAGGAAATGTGACTATCCTGATTGACGACCGGAATCTTAACCCTCTTAAGTCACTCTGGGAAAATAAAAATAAGAGCCACATTTTTAACTGTAGATAGAGCTAGCATTTGAGCGTTTATTTTCTAACAGAATGGCCCAAATCAAGATTTTTGGTAAAAGTCTTATGCTATAAGCCTTCCAGATTATTTTTTGCCTAAAGTGACAGAATAGGGTTAGAAGAGGAATATTGTCAAATTTTGCCAACTGCTGCTTGATGTTGGGCCTGAATCCACGAGCCAAAGCTCGATCGCACTCCCTGCAACCTCGATCGAGATTCTCGCCCCATAGCCCAATTGTAAAGTTTTGTGACAATTTTCATTTGGTAGCTTTAGATACAGAATTGTCTGTTATAGTGATAGAAGAGAAGAAAAAACAAGCCCAACATTAATCTAAAGAATACCGAGGAACCCCCTATGTCTACCGAAAATCAAGCTCGCTCTCTGATGATGCGCCACCACCAACTGGTGAAGAACCGCCAGCAATCCATGCTCAACCGCACCGCCACCGAAGTCGGGATGGAAGATACGCACTACTGGGGTCACATTCAAGGCAAACCGCAGCCCAGCTTTCAAGCTAGCTACGATCGCAGCAACGCCACCATGAGCTAGGGCAAGCTCAATTTCCTCAATTGCCTACGCAGTTATCAAGAAATTGGGTCTAAAACCCCGTCCTTCTAGGACGGCTTTGTATTAAGATGGATGTGCCAAGGTTAAACTCCATCACCATCGTGAAACTGTTAAGACACACTTTTAGGTGTAAAAATTGGGCACAGTGCTGCGAAAACACTTAAAACAGCGAGAGAATCAACGCATTCTCTGTACCAGAAAATACATCATTTGGTTCAAATCAATTAAGTAGGGTAGGGCATACCCGAACTCTAGGTTCGTATCCTAGTACGCTTTTGGAGATAGACCCTCTGGGCTTGCTGTGAATTAGGCTCGTCAATTGGTGTAATTGCACGGTTGAAAAGTTTAAAGATTGCCGAAAGGACATAGTGCTTAAAGGTCAGTCGATGAATTAAGAATCCCTACGCCTTTAGGCTAGGGAGTGTCAAGTCCACTCAAGAACAAGCCCGCAACCTGATGATGCGCCATCAACACGTCGTCAAAAACCGTCAGGAATCCATGCTGAGCCGTGTGGCTGCTGAAGTTGGTTTAGATGCTGGTTCTCCAGCGAGTATCGATCGCAAATAACTCGTTTTTTCAAAGGCGAGATAGTTGAATCGAGTTTGTTCTTTGCCAGCTAAAAATTAATAATGTCAATTACAAAACCGTCGCGACTTCTTCTTGAGTTATAACTCTAGGTTGGAAGCCGCGATTAGTTTTATGGGGAATTGGGAATGGGGAATGGGAAATTGGGTTCAAAAGAATCTAAAATCTAAAATCTAAAATCGTTCGACTGAGCCCTCACGCCGAAGTCTAAAATCTAAAATCTAAAATCTAAAATCTAAAATGGTATAATCCCCTTTCAGCAGATTGAAGGCTACTAGGGAGGTCATCATGTCGGACTGGAAAGAAATTGACGGCGGAGTTACAGCACCCAGAGGGTATAGAGCATCGGGAATTACAGCGGGCTTGAAGCCTTCAGGCTTGCCAGATTTAAGTTTAATTTTGTCAGAGGTAGACGCGATCGCCGCAGGAGTCTTCACAACCTCCACTGTCCGGGCAGCTTGCGTGGACTACTGCCGCCAGCGTTTGCAAGCTAAACCCAGCGCGAAAGCAATTTTGTGCAATGCGGGACAAGCTAATGCTGCTACTGGCGAACAAGGTTTGGCAGATGCCCTCGAAAGTGCCAAATTGTTGGGAGAAGCGCTGAATATTCCTCCAGAATCTATTCTTTTGGCCTCCACTGGCGTCATCGGACAGCGGATAAAAATGGAGCCGCTGAGGGCGGGAATTCCCCGATTAGTTGCTGAGGCATCGGAAACTGGTTCCGATGCGGCGGCTAAGGCTATTTGTACGACTGATTTAGTGCCGAAAACGATCGCCCTGGAAACCATGTTTGGCGATCGACCCGTCCGCATCGGCGGCATTTGCAAAGGTTCGGGAATGATTCACCCAAATATGGCAACAATGCTGGCGTTTGTAACTTGCGATGCAGCAGTGTCATCGCATTTGTGGCAAGAAATGGTGAGTCGGGCGGCTAACAGAAGTTTCAATCAAATTACTGTTGACGGCGATACCAGTACCAACGATTCGCTAATTGCTTTGGCAAACGGCCAATCCCGCACGCCCGCAATTACAGAAATGGGGGCGGATGCTGAAAAATTAGAAGCGATGCTGACAGAAGTTTGCGTGCATTTAGCAAAGGCGATCGCCCGTGACGGCGAAGGTGCAACTTGTTTGGTGGAAGTGCAAGTTAGTGGCGCGCTGGATGAAGTTTCTGCGAGTAAAATTGCCAAAACAATTGTCGGTTCTTCTTTGGTGAAAGCTGCTATTTTCGGACGCGATCCGAATTGGGGCAGAATTGCGGCGGCGGCTGGGCGCGCTGGTGTCGCTTTCGATCAAGAGAATTTGCGGATTCAATTAGGGGATTTTTTGATGATGGAAAACGGACAACCTAAAGAGTTCGATCGCGCTGCTGCAAGTAATTATATGAAAGCCGCTGCGGAGGGGGAATATTTGAAGGCTGATACGGTTTTAATTCAGGTTAGTGTGGGGAATGGCAGCGGTTTTGCGAAAGCTTGGGGATGCGATTTGAGTTACGACTACGTGAAGATTAATGCCGAGTATACGACTTAAATAAGTCCAGGCGGTTACAAGTCCGGGCGGTTAGAAACCGCGCCTACACAAACAAAACCAGACGAGAGAAAGTTGAAGGCAAATTTCCCACAATTTAAACTCAACTTCCCCCCGTGGACAGGGCGGTTTCATTCTCGGTAGGGGCAATCCCCCCGTGGTTGCCCCCATGTCTGAAACGCCTGTGAAATCGTCTGTGGGTGGGGGCGGGCACGGGGAGTAGGGGTCGCACCGCCCCTACAAAAGCCTGATTTTCGTGAGAATGAAACCGCCCTGCCCCCGTGGGGGGAAGTTAAAAAATTTGAAACCTTTACTCACCGAGTTAACCTCAGCTTTTTTGCTCCTCATTTTAAAATCGCTGAAGCCCTTACCAAGATCAGCTTTTTAGGATTTTAACAAAAGAGCGCTAAAAATCTTATTCAGACTAAGTTTCAAGACTTTTTAAGCTTATTATTAATAAGTCTAATATAGCGGTTCTCAAAAAAGTGAGGTATGCCCTATGCCCTATGCCCTATGCCCTATGCCCTATGCCCTATGCCCATGAGTACCTCATATGAGAGATCGAAAGGCTATATAAAGTTTGAAAACACGCCCTAACCAAAACTATCGGAGACAAACACATAGCCACCACCATACCCGACAGCATTATCCACTAATATTAAGCCGTCATTGGTCTGCGGATCGCCACTCTGAGCAAGTCCATAATTCACCACGCGCAACAACCGCTGCGGCGTAAACGATTCCAATTCCACAAAATTGCCGGCTTCCAGCCATGCTAGTTCTTCTGCTGTTAAACCTTGCCTTACAGCGTCGGGTAATTGACGGGCTGTTTGTGCCATTGTTTGAGATTGCTGCACAAACATATCACGGGTTGCTAAGATTTGACGGGGAGAAATTCCCAAATCAAAAATTGTCACCTGTTGATTCGCAAACCAGTTTGGATTAGTTCGCAGTTGATGTACCAAGCCAACTCCAGCAGGGCTCGCATTGTGCAGCGCATAGACTTTTAAATCGGTATTGCGCCGCAGCATTTCAATCACGGTACTGAAGATGCTTTGGGGATAGCCACTAATACTAAGAATCGCGCAGTTGTTTTCAAAATGGACGTTGTTGGCAATGAGGAATTGAGCTATTTCGTCACTGTCACAGATAATTGCGCGATCGAAGCTGTAGGCGCTGACTTCGCGATCGATGGTTGCGGGCAAAGCCTCTTGACGAGCAGCAGGGAGCAGTTTTTCTAATGTGCCGTTTACTGTTTGCCAGTCTCGCAGCCATTTATCGCTTTGCGCTTGATTAACGAGAAATATTTCACCCGTTATCTGTGGGCGTTTTTTTTGTGAAATGCCGAGCCCGTAGGACAATAGACCTAGTGTAGTCGCTACGATGTATCCTGAAGAATAATCAAATATTAGGCTTCCTGAAATGCCCAGCACTAAAATAATTCCCCCTAAAATCTGGAGGTTTTTAGCATTATTTCTTCTGCCACGAATACCTTGAGCAGGAGATTTGCTGTAGTGGAACAATAGCCCTATCCAAATCAAATTGTAGAGAGCGAAGGGAATAACAACTGCGAATTGTGAGGGAAAAAGAGCAAGAGCGAAGTGAAGGCCGAAGATGCCCGCAAATACGCTAAACAAGAAGTAGGTCAAAATCCAACTGGTTTCTGGCGCGCGAGATTTAAGCTTTTGGTCAATAAAATACAAAAACTGTTGGTGCGTAAAAAACAACATATTTTGGCTCGAAATATTTTCGATCGCATTTTTGAAAAAGGGATCGGTAAATGCTAATTTTTGATCGGTGACGGTAGTGGGTTCAAAGACAAACGGATGGTTGCACTGTTTACAGCGACCTGAGTTCCTGGTACGATCGCTCAAAATGTTGTCTGTTTGACACTGGACGCATTTCATTCCCATTTCGGTTACTCCTGATTGATTTAATGGATTTATATCGTTGACGGTTGTTTTGGAATGATTTTACCGCAGAGGCCGCAGAGGACGCAGAGGAAGAGAAGAGAGATAATAAGTAGAAGGAAGAAGGAAGAAGGAAGAAGGAAGAAGGAAGAAGGAAGAAGGAAGAAGGAAGAAGGAAGAAGGAAGAAGGAAGAAACTATGCCCAATGCCCAATGCCCAATGCCCAATGCCCTATTAAAAGATTTGCCCGTTTAATAAAATAGAATAGTCTTCTCGCTGTCGAATTAATCGATCGCCCTTAGCATCAATCAACACTTCAGCAGGGCGGGGGCGGTGCAGAAAATGCGACGACATCGCATAGCCGTAAGCCCCGCTATCCAAAATGGCGATCGCATCTCCAATTTTGAGTTTCGGTAGCCAACAGTTGCGCCCCAAATAATCCCGCGAATAAGTCGTGTTGCCGCAAATATCCGTTTCATGTCGCGATACATCGTCGGTTTCCCAAGTTGCGATCGCCCGATAGCCCCCGTGCACCGCAGGCACCGATAGATTTGATACAGTCGTATCCACGCCGACAATTTGCCTATCGCCCAACCACTTCACTGACACAACTTTCGCAAGCAAAACGCCACAACCTGCGATCGCCGATCGTCCCGGTTCTATCACCAACTCGATAGGGCGAGATAGCGCACTCAATCGTTCAGTAATCGCCGCACCAAACTCCCGCCAGTCAAACACCGCACCGCCTCGATAGGGATAGCCAAAACCACCGCCAAAATCGAGGGTTCGCCAATCGGGCAACAGTTGGGCGATCGCAATTAGGCGATCGATCGCCTGCGTAAAAGCACTCGTGGCGTTAGTTCCAGTCCCCCGATAAAAATGCAATCCAGTAATCCTCAACCCCTGCTGCTGCGCGATTTCGTTGGCTTTCTCAAATTCGGCGGCACGTACTCCAATCCGACTGTCTCCCGTCAATTCCGGTGAGTTGAGGCGCAGTCCAATTTCGGCACGGATCGATCGCGGTTGACTCCCGGAATATTCGCAAAAATCCTGGAGTTGGGACAGACTATCGAAGTTAAATCGATCGATCTTCCACTCGATCAATTGCTGAATATCCGCCCTGTTGAGGTTACTGCCGGTGTAGACAATGCGATCGCTCGTAAAACCCGCTTTCAGCCCCAAAAAAACATCCCCCGGTGTATTCGCGTGTAGCCCCCAACCAGCCTGCTGAATCAATTGCAACAGAGCAATATTGCCGTTGGTGACGCTAGCAAAATGAAACTGAACGTGCGGATAGTCGATCGATCGCGTAATATGCTCAAGGGTTTGATGGAGGATATCGGCCTGATACACATATAAGGGCGAACCATAAGTTGACAAAAGTCGCTTGGCTAATGCTTCGGAGAACGGCGGCGAATGTATTTTGGTTTCATTCTGTAGCAAAGATTCAGTCATATAGAAGAAGTTCGGCAACGGATTTTGTAACGGATGTAACGGATGTTCGGCAACGAATTATTTAACGGATTTAACGGATGTTCGGAACAGGGAAGATTGTAAAATCAACAGTCAACTGTCAACAGTCAACTGTCAACTATCAACAGTCAACCTCCTTCGATATTTCCAAATGCGCTGCCCGATCGCCGGTGGCAACCAAAACACATGATCCAGCGATCGCTTAACCGGAATTTCGCCTAAAACCTCGGTTCGCCATGCCTGCCACATCAGCAGCAACCAGAGATTATTGCCAATATAGCGATCGCGCATTGCAACTCCGAGTTGTCCCGATAACATCGAGTCAGCCAAATGGGGCTGCCAGCAATTTTGCGATCGCAACAGATTAGGATTCAGCCGATCGCCGATCGCAGTCCAAAACTCCCGGTAATACCAAACCTTCAACGGGACTCCCATCCCGCGCTTTTCCCGCCAGACAATTTCCGGTGGCAGCCAGCGTTCGGAGGCTTTTTTGAGGATGTATTTTTCGCACGCACCTTGCAGTAGCAGCTCGCCAGGGAGTTGAAACGTCCAGTCCGTGAGGTCGGGGTCGCAGAAGGGCGATCGCACCCACAAACCGCAAGCAAACGCCAATGCCGTTGCCCTCGGCTGAATATTTTGGGCACCTTTGAGCATCAGCGAAGCGCGCCGCAGCCTCGCTAGCAGGGAAGGACAGGTTTCGGGATCGATCGCGTCTTGCAGGTAAACGCTCAAATCGTGAGACTGGATGCGATCGAGCATTTCTGGCGAAAAAATCTGTTTTTCATAACCATAAAATCGCTGAAACGTCCGCAAATACTGCTGTTCAAAGGTTTCTCCTCCGGCGGGATGTTCTGCACTGTAAACTCCGTTGGCAATCAAAGGCTTGTTTGTCCATCCAGCAAATAGCTGATCGCCATTCTCGCCATTGAATACAACTCGCACGTCTTGCGCCGCCGCCTGTTTGAGCAAAAACAGTGCAGCCGTCGTGCCATCTCCATAGGGTAAATCGAGGGCTTTGGCGGTTGGCCCGATCGCGCGCAACACTGCATCACCTGTCGCCGCCACCCGGATCAGCGGAATCTGGAAAAAGTCCGCCACCTGTTGGGCGTAGGGCAGTTCGGAATAGGCTTCGACACCAAAATCGAGGGCATAGGCGCGCACCTGCAAGCCTGCTTTCACTAGCAGCGCCGTCACCAGGGAAGAATCGATGCCACCGGAGAGTAAAACGCCTACGGGTTCGTCGATCGGCAAATCAGCCACTTGTCGATCGATCGCCTGTTGCAACAGCCCTTGCAATTGTGCGATCGCCTCATCCTCACGGCGCAGTAGTTGGGGCGCTTCTTGCCAAGCCGATGGCAGCGATTCCCTACGAGATAGCTTCGCCGCGCGTACTTTCGGCAGATCGTTAACATCGGCAATTTCCCAAACCATCTCGCTTCCGGCTGCTACGGATGCAATTTGCTCGATCGGCGTTAACGGCGTGGGCACGTAGGAAAAACAAGCATAACTGTGTAGGGCGATCGGGCTAATTTGAGGGGAAGCAATCAGCGGTAGCAGCAATTGCAGGCGCGTCGCAAACCAAATCGTTTCTCCCAACTGCATCCAATAAAGCGGCACTCGCCCAAACGGATCGCGCCCCAGCCTTAGCTGTTGGGCTTCTACAGCCGCCCAAGCATCTCCCGGAAAATCCGTCGCCCGATCGCGCCCGCAAGCATTCAGCGTCACTGTGTCAGCCGTGAGTACAGATGCAGAGGCGATCGCCCATTCTGATAATTTGCCCTGTCTGATGAAGTAGTCAGGCACTAAACGGCTGAGCGTTTTTGTGTGCTCGCCCTCTCCCCAATAGCCTATGAAATGTGAAGGTTTGTCGATCGCACCCATCTATTTCACCGTGAAAGGTTCACGGCTGATCGCGCGCCCATCCAGGGACATCCGAACTTCCCATTTGCCGGGGGCAGCAGCAGATCCGAGATCGTAAAAGCAGTGCGTATTCCAAACCGCAGTATTGATCGTGCTAGTTTGATACCTGCCCTGATGAACAATGTCACCGCTGGGATTAATCCAATCGCATTGCAGAGACAACTCATTGCCGATCGGAGCATTTTTCAACGTCACCTGATAGTAAACGCGGGGATTAATTTGACGGTTGACTTGAGTAAGGCTGTCACCACCTTTTTTCGATAGCGCAATCCTGTCTTCTCCTCCCACAACTTGAGCAGTTTTTTGTTGCTGATTTTGCCCGAACAGCACGCCTATACCGATCGCAGAGATGACAACGGCTGTCGAGGCGATCGCGATCCAGCGGTTGCGTCGCTGCTGTTTTTCTAGGACTTCGCGGCGGCGCATTTGGGCGATCGCATCTTCTAAAAGCTCATCAGGCAGATTCAACTCCCGTAAAATTTCTCTTACCTGATCGGGGGCCAATTCTAACTCGCGCTGCTGCGATAACTTGTCGAGTTCAGCGACTACCTGTGCTAACTGAGTTTGAGTGAGTCGAGTTTCCATAAAGTTCTTTTCCCGTAAAAATTAGATATACAAATCACATTTCTCTTCTCTTCCTCCGCGTCCTCTGCGCTCTCTGCGGTTTAATTACTCATATTATTCAATAAACAGCTCTCAAAGTCAACTCATAAAAATCATAACCTTAACCTCATAAAATTCATGTAAAAGCTATGGTAAGGTGCGTCGCTATCTATACTCTCCAATTTTTATTTAATATCTGACAGCGACGCACCCTACACATTATCGCTAAGTCCTCTATTTAAGAACCTCGATTATAAAATCAAGGCTGCTGCACTGCTCTATTTTCGTTTCAGTTAAAGGCAATTTGCCTGATTCTACTTTTTCCTGTTCTCGGTTCAACCAAATTGCTTTTAATCCCGCATTTTTAGCACCACAATAATCAGCCTTGAAGCTGTCGCCGATATGCAACACATTCTCGGCGATGCAATTGTGCTTTTGCAAAGCTGCGGTAAAAATTTGAGACTGGGGTTTTGCTGCACCAACTTCGGTAGAAATTGTCACTGATGTGAAATATTCAGCTAAATTTAGTGCTTTTAATACTGCATAAAGTCGCGAATCGAAATTCGATACTACTGCTAATTCAATCCCTTGTTGCTGCCACCTATTTAATGCTGGCAATACGTCGGGATAGACAAACCAAGGTTCGGCGGTGGCAAAATGAGCGTAGAGTTCGGCAAAGAACTTGGGAAAGTCTGAGAATTGATTGAAAACGCCTGCTATTTGAAAAGCGTTCGCGCAAACTGCTTGCCACCATTCAAATTCTAGCTGGGGAATTTTGGCTAATTCTCTTCCGGGAAATGCCATCGGATTTGAGTCGGCAAAACTTTGGAAAAATGCTGCATTTAACTCTTCGTTAGAAACAGTTACTCCCCAACCGCTGGCAAATTTTCCGTAGACTTCGCCGACGCTGCCGCGCACGTCAAATAGCGTCCCTCCGGCATCTAGAAAAATAATTTTGGTCATTTGAGAAGAAAAAGGGAAGAGGAAAGAGGACTTATCGCACATCCGGTTGCATCGGAATGATTTAACCACAGAGGACACAGAGAACACAGAGGAAAAGAAGAGAAGAGAAGAGAAAATAGATTTGAGTAATTCCTTCTTTGTTCTGGCTTTTTCCTTCTTCCTTCTAATTAGTTGTTTGCGGATTCACCACACCAGAATGATTGGCAATGTTGCCTGCAGGTTCAAATCTGCCTCCTAAATATTTGGCTAGGAATTCTTCGGCGATCGCATAAAAGTGCAGGCGATTTTCTGGCCGCGCAAATCCGTGTCCTTCGTCTGTATAAAGCACGTATTCTACAGGTTTGCCGGCTTGCTTCATGGCATTGACAATTTGCTCGCTTTCTGCTTTTTTTACTCGCGGGTCGTTGGCACCTTGGGCGATTAGTAAAGGTTTCTGGATGCGATCGACAAAAGATAAGGGGGAGATCGATTTGAGAAACTCTGGTTCTGTTTCCAAATTGCCTACGCGGTGATACAGACTTGCTTTTCTCGGTTCCCAGTAAGGGGGAATAGTTTGCAGCAGTGTAATCAAATTGCTTGGCCCGACAATATCGACGGCGCAGGCAAAAACATCGGGACTAAAAGTCAATCCCGCTAAGGCGGCATAACCACCGTAAGAACCGCCCATAATCGCAATTTTATCTGGTTGGGCAATTCCTGTTTCTACCAGCCAATTTACCCCATCTAGCAAGTCGTCGTGCATTTTAGCGGCCCATTCGCGATTGCCGGCATTGAGAAAGGCTTTGCCGTAGCCGTTGGAACCGCGAAAATTGATTTGCAAAACGGCGTAACCTCGGTTTGCCAGCCATTGGGCTTGTGGGTTGTAACCCCAGGTATCGCGTCCCCAGGGGCCGCCGTGAACTAGCAAGACGGCAGGTACGGGTGTTGAGACACCAACCGGTTTTGTCAGGTAGCCGTGAATGGTTAAACCATCTCTTGCGGTGTAAGAAATGGGTTCCATTGATGATAGTGGTAGCCCTTCGAGTTTGGGTTTGTTGCTGAACAGAAAGGTGAAGGTTTTGGAGGCGCGATCGTACACATAGTAGTAAACTGGGCCGTCGTCTGTCATGTAAGCGACTAGCCAAGTGGTATCGGCGAGGTTGCGGCTGGTGATGGAGAATTCGCCGGGGCGAAATTTGCCGAGATCCTCAAAATCCTCTGCTATGCTTTGGTCTAAAATCTGCCACTCTTGCTTGTCCTTGTAGAAGGAAACCGCCTGAATCTCTCGCTTGGTGGGGTGTACGACAATGTTGCCGACATCGTATTCTGGGTCAGAGGCGAGATCGGTTTCTTGCTTGGTTTCCAAATCTAGCGCGATCAAACGTTCCGCGTTAGCATCGTGATCGCCTCGGATGTAGAGAATTTTGCCGTTTTCTGAGAACATGACGGCACCGCCTTCGTCGTCGGGGCCCCAGCGTCGCAGGCTTTCCCAAGACTTGTCCGCAGTTTCCCTCCATAGCAATTCTTTACCGCCCTCGGCAGTTGTGGCTGTGGCCGCCCGCACTTGAAATTGGGCGTCAGCAGCCCAATTGACGATGTTTCCTGGGTTGTCGGTGTCGAGTTCAACGGCACCGTTTTGCAGGTTGATGCGGTAAAGATCGTGTTTGCGCCGATCGCGGATGTTCATTCCCACTAATATTTCATTGGGGAAGTTGCGGTCAAGGGCAATCAGATGAGCTCGAACACCTTGAAAGGGTGTCAAGTCGCGCACCAGGTTTGACTGAATATTGACTGAGAATAAATGCCATTTTTCATCACCATCAATATCTTGCTGATAAATGAGATATTCGTCGCTGTATGTCCAGTAAAAGATGCGGATGCCCCGTTTTTTATCTGCTGTCAGTTGGCGATCGTCTGCTTGACCGACGGTACGCAATTGCACTTGCAAAACGTTGTTTTCATCGGGTGCAATGTAGGCGAGATACTTGCCGTCGGGTGAAAGTCGGGGGCTAGTTTTTTCGGGATTTCCGAACAAAATTTCCCGCTCGATTAACGGTGGAAGTTCTGTTTTTGGCTGTTTAAATGTGGAAGTTTGCATTTTTTATTGTACCTAATATTTTCTATAGGAACGGGCAAGATGCCCATTCCACAAGAATATTGAATTTTTTGGGAACGGGCAAGATGCCCATTCCACAAGAATAT
>NZ_JAUBOZ010000013.1:98233-113424 GCF_036700475.1 Microcoleus sp. T2B6
AGATGCCCATTCCACAAGAATATTGAATTTTTTGGGAACGGGCAAGATGCCCATTCCACAAGAATATTGAATTTTTTTGGAACGGGCAAGATGCCCATTCCACAAGAACATTGAATTTTTGTGGAACAGGCATCTTGCCTGTTGCCAATCTATTTGAAGAAGCATCGATTAACTTTTAAGCAACTCCTGAATCGGCCTGCTAATCCAATTGAAACCAACTTTTAGTTGATGGTCAAATGTTGGCATCCGATAGAGATAGGCTAGGCGGCGAGCAATGTGGGCTAGTTGTCCGTCGATTTTAATTCCTAAACCGGCCAGGGTGGCGTTGTCAATTCCTAATGTCATCATTTCTCCTAGCGGCTGGTACCGGAAAGGAAGTAATGGGCGGCCGGTGAGGGATGCCCAAATGTTCCAGGCGGTGTAGTCAGCTTGCTGGAAGGCTGTTTGGGCTGTTCCGGGGACTATTTGACCGATCGCATCGTGACATTCAGCTAAGTCTCCCAAGGCAAATATATCTGGATGGTCGATAATTTGCATTGTCGGATTGACTGTTAATTGACCTCGGCGGTTTTGTTTGAGGGGTAGCGATCGCACTGCTTGACTGACTTGAGTTCCTACTGTCCACAGCACTATGTCTACGGGGAGAACATCTAATTGTCCTTTGTAAAGTAAGGATATTGTGTCGGCTTCGATCGCCTCTACTTCTGTTTCTAAGTCGATCCACACTTTCCGTTTTTCTAATGCTTGGGTGGCGGCTTCGCGGTTAAACTCCGGTGATGTCCGCAGAATCATGTTCCCTTGCTCGACTAACCGCACGCGACCTTTTTCTCCGAGTCGATCGGCTAATTTACAAGCTAATTCTACTCCCGAATAACCTGCCCCGACGATCGCAACCCGAATTTTGTCCTTGTTGCTGGCTTCTAAAAACCGCAATCTTTCTTCTAAGCGGTAGGCGTCGTCGAGAGTGCGAAATGAGTAAGCATATTCAACGGCACCCTTGACCATATCTAGAGGGGTTTTGCCGCCTAAAGCTAAAACAAGGCGATCGCACGGAATTTCTGGCCCGTCGTGCAACTTCACTCGCTTTTCCTCTACATCGATGCCGGAGACAGTACCTTGACAAAAGCGCACGCCTGTGGTTTCCAAGAGTTCGGCAAACGGCGGGGCAATTTCCCAGGTTTGGAGTTCGCCGGTCAGGAGTTCGTACAGCAGGGGAACGAACAAAAATCGATCGCGGCGGTCAACTAGGACAATTTCGGGTTTTTCGGTTTTGGAGAAGGGTAACTGACTCAAGCGCAGGGCTGTGTAGAGTCCGCCGAAGCCTCCGCCGAGAATGCAAATCCGGGGTTGTTGTTGAGTCATCAGAACTATGGGTTTGAAACCCCGTCCTTTTAGGACGGCTTTACATTGAATTGAATCCCCTCGCGGGGTGGAGGGGTATGGTTGCCCCAAGGCGTGAGGTATGGTTGCCTCAATCTCTTTTCGGAGTAAAGTTAGCTTGTCGGTCAAAGTTTTAAGAGCTTGTTAGGTTGAAAGCACTGTTCCAGTTACCTTAGAACTGTTTAACTCTCAACGACAGAGCAAAGGACTAGCTACGCATCCCAGGGTGTCATGACTCGAAAAACGTAGTCAGTTAAGACTGAGGCCCGTCAGAACGGCTTGTTAGATTTCTCCTTCAAGCCTCATGCCTAAAGGCTGAGGTTCCTGACGGTGTTTTGTTTGAGGGGCGATCAGTAACAAGGCCACTTATCTTATTGTAACGAGAGTGAGGGAGTGGGGGAGTGGCAGAGGGAGAGATGGGGAGAGAGGGGGAGTGGGAAAACGAGAAAGGGGAAAATCTTCCCTGTTTCCCTCGAACCTCAACATACATACGTTAAATGCGTTCAATCCGTTAGATAATGCGTTTCCGAACTGTTTTCTATATCTATAGCCTTGATTAGCTTTACCTATTACCCGCCCTCAAATTTTCTGAATGTTCGCAGAACTAATTTTGTACTATATTAGTTTATAACGAATTATTTCGCAAATTTAATTCACTTTTTATAGGGTCATCTACTCTAACACTTGCCCCCGCACTCACAAGTGAAAAAATCATGCAAATTTCCTCGAATTCTTCTAAATTTAAGAACGGCGATCACAATAACGAAGACGGCTCATCTTTGTTAAAAAGCGAAGAAAAATATAAAAATTTAGTAGCTAATATTCCCGGTGCTGTCTACCGCTGTACCTGCGAGTATACGGACGACGGGGAATTAACACGGACAATGGCGTTTTTGAGCGAGGCTGTTCAAGAAATCTCAGGCTATCCCTCTTCTGATTTTATCAACGATCGCGTCCGTTCCTTGGCAAGCATTATCCATCCTCAAGACCGCAAAAATGTGGATGCTACTGTCAAAAAAAGTGTAGCAACTAGAACTCCGTACATCCTTGAATACCGCATTGTCCGGGCTGACGGCGGCATTAGCTGGGTTTACGAAAAAGGCAAAGCTGTTTGCTGCGAGGCGGACGAGGCGAGAGGAAGACAAGAGGGACAAGGGCAAATTGAGGGCTTGTTGTCGGCTGTGGTTTCGCCGGTTTCGCCGGTTTCGCCGATCGCAAATTCTCTGTGTCGGGTTGTTTATCTCGACGGAGTGATTTTGGATATTACTGAGCGAAAGCGAGCTGAGGAAAAGCTGCGAAACACTCAAGATTTTCTGAATGCGGTACTGCAAAATCTGCCGATTAGTGTCTTTATTAAAGATGCTGTAGAGCAAAATTTTATTTATTGGAATACTGCGAGCGAAGAATTGTTTGGCTATTCCAGGGATGAAGTGATCTTAAACAATGCTGCTGACTTGTTCGAGTCAGATCATGCCAATTACTTGCAAGCACAAGATTTAGAAGTGTTGACCACGAGAAAAGGTATCGATTTGCCCGAACAAACTATCCAACTTCCGCACCGAGGAAAGCGGATTTTGCACACGAAAAAAGTTCCTTTGTTTGACGATTCGGGCACACCTAAGTATATTCTGGGTATTGCTGAAGATGTTACGGAAAGCAAAAAAACTGAAACAGAATTGTCGCGCTTGGCCATTGTGGCTCAAAAAACGCAAAATGGTGTGATTATTACTGATGCTCAAGGCTGCATTGAATGGGTGAATGAAGGATTTACTCGGATTAGCGGTTATGTGCTAGCCGAAATACAGGGAAAAAAACCGGGTGATGTACTGCAAGGCCCTGAAACAGACCCGCTAACTATTGCTAAACTGCGATCGGCTTTGGCTGCAGGGGTGCCGTTTAATCAGGAAATCTACAATTACAAAAAGGATGGAAAGGGTTATTGGGTGGCGCTTTCGATCGCTCCAATTTATCAAGAAAAGGGGGAACTCGAAGGTTTTATTGCGGTGCAAACTGATATTACGGATCGTAAGCAAGCAGAGGCAACAGTCAGGGAGAGGGAGAATTATTACCGCTGCATTGTCGAGACGGCTTCGGAGGGTGTTTGGATGTTTGACAGCGAAAGTATCACGACTTTTGCTAACTCTCGGATGGCCGAAATGCTGGGGTATACTGTGGAGGAAATGCTGGGGCGATCGCTATTTGAGTTTATCGACTGCGAGTCTAGGGAAATAGCAGAAAGTTACGTCCAGCGCAGGCGGCAAGGCCTTCGGGAACGCCACGATTTTAAGTTTACTCGCAAAGACGGATCTCACTTGTGGGCGATCGTGTCCGCGACGCCGATGTTCGACGGTGAGGGCGAATTTTCCGGGGTATTGCGGATGATTACCGATATTAGCGATCGCAAACAAGCAGAAGCAGAATTGCGCCAAACTCTCCAAGAGTTGGAATTTGAAAAATTTGCTTTGGATCAATCGGCAATTGTCTCGAATACCGACGAATTCGGAGCCATTACCTATGTCAACGAGCAATTTTGCGAACTCTTTAAATACTCCCGAGAAGAACTGCTCGGCAAAACCCACAGAATTGTCAATTCTGGCTATCACTCATCCGAGTTTTTCAAGCAGCTTTGGTCAACCATCCGCCAGGGAAAGGTTTGGCGGGGAGAAATGAAAAATCAAGCTAAAGACGGCACATTATTTTGGTTGGATACTACGATTGTACCTTTCTTAAATCCCAGCGGAGAACCCCATCAATATGTAGCAATTCGCAAAGATATTACCGATCGCAAACACGCGGAAGAAGCGGTGCGGCTTTCCGAAAGTCAATTGAGGACTAAAAATGAAGAATTGGCAAAAGCCCTACGGGACGTGCATAAAACTCAAAGCATGATGGTTCAAAATGAAAAAATGGTCAGTTTGGGCCAATTAGTCGCTGGGGTTGCTCACGAAATCAACAATCCAGTTAGCTTTATTTACGGCAACGTCATGCACGCTGACGATTACTTTCAAGACTTGCTAAAAATGCTGCAACTTTACCAGCAGGAATACCCGCACCCAACACCGATTATTCAACAAGAGATAAATGATATCGATTTGAATTTTCTGCTCAGAGATTTGCCGAAGTTGTTAAATTCCATGAAAATGGGAGCAGAGCGAATTCGCCAAATTGTGCTGTCCCTGAAAAATTTTTCGCGATTAGATGAAGCCGAACAAAAGCAGGTGGATATTCACGAAGGGATTGAAAGCACTTTGTTGATTTTGCAGCACAGGTTGAAAGAAACGGCAGGGCGTCCTAAAATTGTGCTGCTCAAAGAGTTCGGGAATTTGCCCCGCGTACAGTGTTATGCAGGACAGTTGAATCAGGTTTTTATGAATATTATTGGCAATGCAATTGATGCTTTGGAAGAGGCAATGGAGACTGGACAGTGGGCAGAGGGACAACTGGCGCCTATTCCTTATTGTCCTTCGCCGACGCTGCGGATTTGTACGGATGTAAAATATGAACAGGATGCTTTGATGCAAGCAGATTCTGCTGTTTCTGATGATGCAATGCCACATCCTTCTCATATTGTGATTCGGATTGCTGACAACGGGCCGGGGATTCCGATAGATGTTCACAAAAGGCTGTTCGATCCGTTTTTTACTACGAAAGAACCTGGTAAAGGTACTGGTTTGGGGCTGTCTATCAGCTATCAAATTGTGGTGGAAAAACACGGCGGGCTGCTTAAGTGCGATTCTGCACCGGGTCAAGGGACGGAATTTGCGATCGAGATTCCTGTGGGGAATAGTCAGTAGTCAGTTGTCAGTTGTCAGTTGTCAGTTGTCAGTTGTCAGTTGTCAGTTGTCAGTTGTCAGTTGTCAGTAGTTATTTACTACCAATTACCCATTTCCGATGCCCAATGCCCAATGCCCAATTCATTATTCCCCCTAACCATGAAATATAGCGTAATTTACGACGGCAATTGCAATCTCTGCGTTACCTTGGTGCAGTTACTAGAAAACTTAGACCAAGGCAAGAATTTTGAGTATATTTCCATGCAAGATTTAGAGCAATTAAATCGCTTTGGGATTACGTCTGAAGACTGCGAAATGGGGATGATTTTGATAGATGGTAACACTCCGGAACGCCGCTGGCAGGGCAGCGATGCGGCGGAGGAAATCGGACGGATATTGCCTGTTGGCGAGGTGTTTGTGGCTGCTTACCGCGCCATGCCGGGGATGAAGTGGATGGGCGATCGCGTGTACGAACAAGTCCGCGATAACCGCTATACTTTGTTTGGCAAGCGATCGACTACTTACAAATCTGTTTATCCAGTTGGCTGTAAGTCGATCGACAATTGCGACAATCGGGACTAATACCAAATCCAGCTTATTTCTTAGTCCGCTTGGAGTGGACTTCGTTCGTGTAGAAGCGATTTCAATCGCCGAATGAATGATTAAACAAACCGAATATCTCGCGGCAAAAGTCTTTGAGTTTTTGGGCTGACTCCGCAGCGGGTTCGGTTTGACCGAAAAAACTCCAATTTTCCACGGTGGAAAAGCGCCACTGCTGACCAGTATGATCGTAACCTGCTGCCTCAACCCCGATCGCCCGACGGCTTCCTTCTACCGGATCTTGGTAAAATCGGATTTGAATCAAGATGCTGCGGCTTTGCAGCAAGCGGCTTCTACCGGGGAAATGGAAGCCAATGTCGATCGAATCTGGATCTACAAGTTCTCTGGTATCCTGGTCATTCATCCAAGGTTTCAAATCGACTTTTGTATCCGGGAATTCCGACTTGAATAAATTAACAACCGCAGCAATTTTGCTGGCAACTTCTATATTTTTGGCTTGTTCGGCAGCGTTCACTCGAAAAACTCCTATCAAATATAGTTATTACATTTAGCTAATAATGTAACTGCATACTGCCGAATGTAGACTGTGAACAGCGGACTTTTTCCGAAATAATTAGGCATTGACAAATTTTAATATATGTGTTATGCCGTTTTTAGCCGAGTCTCGATCCCCCTAAATCGCCCTTAAAAAGGGGAGTAGGGGTTGACTTTGAGGATGCTCTTGTCCCCCCTTATTAAGGGGGGTTAGGGGGGATCTCCGGGTTTTAAAACACCCCATAGTTCCATAATCTTAATTCAGGGGAAGGGCGATCGCAAATTCCGAACCTTCTCCCAGCACCGATTCGCAAGTTAGTTTACCGCCGTGGGTTTCTTCCACAATTTGCCTGCTGATAGACAACCCCAAACCCGTACCTTTTCCTACTCCTTTAGTAGTAAATAAATGGTCAAATATTTTCGACTTGAGCTCCGATGACATCCCTTTACCGTTATCTTTGATTTTAATCACCACGCTGTTGCTATCCTCCGAGAGATGAGTGATAATGGCGATCGTATTCGGTAAAGCTTCAATTTCAGCATAAGTGCGGCCCTGATTGAATTCGTCAAAACACTCGATCGCATTTGCTAGCAAATTCATAAATACCTGATTCAATTGCCCAAAATAACATTTAACGGGCGGGATATCTCCGTATTCTTTGATAATTTTAATCGCGGGGCGAGTATCTTTAGCTTTCAGGCGATACTGTAAAATCATCAAAGTGCTGTCGATGCCCTCATGAATATTTGCTGACACTTTATTCGCACTGTCAGCGCGGGAAAAAGTCCGCAAAGACTTGCTAATATTGCGGATGCGCTCTGTACCTGATTTCATAGATAAAAGCATTTTCGGCAAATCTTCAATCAAATATTCTAAATCAATTTCCGATGCTTTATCCTGTAATTCATCTCCAGGATTAGGAAATTTTTCTTGGTAAAGTTGTAAGCAATCAATCAAATCTAAACTAGCCTCAGCAGCGGCATCAAGATTGCCCGCAATAAAACCAAGCGGATTGTTAATTTCGTGAGCAACCCCTGCAATCAAGTTGCCGAGAGCCGACATTTTTTCGCTTTGAATCAGTTGCAGTTGCGCCTGTTGCAATTCATTGAAAGATTTTTCTAACTGTTGAGATTTTTCTTTCTCGCGCGCGTACAAACCAGCATTTTCTACAGCAATAGCAACTTGAGAAATTAACACTTTGAATACTTCCACTCTCTCTGCTGTAAAAGCTCCTACTGTCAAAGCATTTTCTAAATAAATTATTCCGCGCCCCTGAGATTGATAAATAATCGGCAAACAGAGAATTGATTTGGGTTGATATTTCTGAATGTAGGTATCTACATTAAAAGGTTCGGCGACAGTCGCATTGTCTAAAACCAGATGGTTTTGACTGCGCTGTACGTAATTAATCACAGACAGGGGTATATCTTGACAATTTTCTACCGGAATAGACGGTAAAAGTGTCACTGTATCCTCCGCAAAAATGCCAGTAGCTTCTAGGCAGAGGATATCGTTTTTCAGCAGCAGCAGCACTACTTTTTGAGCAGCCGCATTTTCTAAAATAATTTGGATTAATTTGGTTAACAATTTTTCGAGAACAATTTCACCGTTAATGGCTTGCGCCGACTTAATAAAAGTAGCTAAGTCTAATAAATCGCCTAAACTACTACTGGTAGTATTTCCCGTGGCAGTGCGGGTGACATCGAGGGTTGGGGTTTGAATTGTGCGCGTCTGTGCTGCTAAGAAAGGATGTGTTGATTCTAAGTGTTTAACTTTAGCTATTGCTCCCCAATGGATATATCCATAATAGGCTTTAGTCAGATATGCTTGAGAAACTATCTCTTTACCCAAAGCTTGATAAAATTCTCCTGCTAATTCATAGGCTAATGCTTCCTCTTGAATGTATTTATTTTTTTGAGCTCCGGCAATCGCGCGATCGTACAATTCCATTGCTTCGGTATTTTGCCCTAACACTCGCGCTTTCTCGGCTTCTACCAAATCATATTTATGCTGGTAGTTCATGGGAGCGTGAACCGCCCATTTTTTCATCTTTTTTTGCAACTCTCTCACTTTTTTTAGATATTGCTTTTGGTTCTCTTTGCCAGCTTGGGGAAACAAAGCGAGGAGACTGAGAGAGTAGTAGAAGTTGCTGAGGGAAACCACATAAAATCCCGCAGCGGCTTCTTCATATTTTTCAAATAACGTTGAATTATCCAAGGCTTCCACGTAGTTATTAAAAGTAAAATTAAGCTGAGCTTTGGCGTTATAAATTAAACAAACTAAAAGAAAGCTTTTAGCTTCTATTAAAGCGGGGAGCATTTCAAATTCATTAAAGCTCTCGCCGACTAAATGGCATGGTTCGACAGCTTTTCCGCACAAGTTTAGACACGTCTGCCTGAATATACTTATATACGGTACAGCCATTTGTAATTGAAGTTTCTGCATTAATTTCACATACTTACCAGTCTCCTGTTCAACCAGATATAGAGGCTCTCCCATCCATAGTTGGTAAGTACAATAATCGGCTATAGCATAACCTGCATATTCTAAGTCTCCAGTTTCCATCCCGGCTTGAAAAGTTTCCAAAAAATCGCCTAATACTGAGTTAATGTGGGATTTCCAATGGTGGATTAAAGCAAAAAAATTCATATAAACTTTACTTTTGATCGAACGGGATGGAAATTTATCTAACAGCATAATTGCCAGTTCGCCGAATTGGTATCCCGAATTAATATCCCCTAGCCTGCACAAAATCGCGCCATAATAAACGTAGGCGATACTAGCATAAAGTGAGTTGCCATATTTAACGCAGTGCTGGATCATCATAAATGTCAGCAGCGGTAGCAGTTGCGGCTTTGTTTGAATAGCGCTGCTGAGAGTCCCTGATAAAATCCGCATAATTGCTTGTTTATTAGGATCGGTCATTTCTGGCAAGTTAGCTAAATCCTCAACTCGTTTCGTTCCCAAACTCAATTTTGTGTTAATCAGACCCGCCATAATGTTTAGCGTGTTTGGGTTTTGAGGAAAATAAATGCCTAAAATTCTTAGCACTTCCAGCCCGGTCTTTAGTGCTTCTGCAAGTCTATTTTGAGCAGTGTAAGATTGGATGTAGAGTTCGTAACTATTTACCTTTTCCAGTATATTTTTAGCTTTTGCCAAAATGATATCAATGAGTTTTTTTGATTCTTCAAAGTTGATATTTAAGTATTCAGCTTCGGCTGTTGACTCGTAGATAGAGAGCGTTAATTCATACTGACTCTGCCAGCTATCCTCTGCCAGTAATCCCATAGCCACGCGCAAGTACCTAACAGCAGCTTCATAAGCAGCAGCGGATTTTGCCTTGCGTCCAGCCGTTAAATTTAATTTTGCTAACTGCGTCTTTTCCGACTGTTGGCTAATCGTGTCAATTCCGACATTCAACTGATTGACGATATCAAATATGTTTTCTTCTAGCTGGTCGGGGGGAGTATTCTGTAACAGTAATTGACCGATTTTTAAATGGGTGGATTGCTTTTGGTCTTCGGGAATTAGCGAATATGCGGCTTGCTGAACGCGATCGTGCAAAAATTTGTATGTTACCCGCGAAGTGTCTAACTTGAGATGGATTGATTCGGCTCGATCGAAAACTAATGGAATGCGATAGGCATCGCTCAAGGGCAGAATTAACCCTGCTTGCAAAGCTGAATAAAGTTCAGTTGCTGTAGTATTAGCTGACTTTTCGCTAACAAGTGACAGCACATCTAAAGCAAATTTATCACCCACGCAAGCTGCTAGCTTCAACACTTCTTGCGTGGGTGTCGGCAGCTTTTCAATGCGAGAAGCTACCAGTTCCACCACACTTTTATCGGTGATTCCAATGGCTTGGATTTCATCGATACTCCAATACCAGCCCGTTTGACTTGCGTCATTTGTAATCTGATTAAATTCAAATTTCAAAAGAGAGTCTTGATAAAGTGCTTGGAGTAATTGGGTCAAGAAAAAAGGATTTCCGCCCGTTTTATTCCAGATCAAATCGGCTAGATTTGTTACTTTTTCTGGGGAAGTGTTAAGTGTTTCAGTGACTAACTCCGTCACATTTGCTAAATGCAGCGGTTGCAACACGATATTGTTGACTATTGTACCAGTTTTTTCAATTTGTTCTACAGTCTGGATTAAGGGGTGGGTCGGACTAACTTCATTGTCTCGATAGGCACCGATTAGCAACAAATATTCCTGGTCAGGGTCAGTTATCAGTATTTGCATCAACTTTAATGTTGCTGAATCTGCCCACTGCAAATCGTCTAAAAAGATAACTAGGGGGTGTTCTTTTTGGGCGAAAACGCGAATAAATTCTTTGAATACCCGATTGAATCGATTTTGGGATTCTACAGGGGCAAGTTCTGGGACTTCTGGCTGTTTGCCGATAATTAATTCAACTTTTGGAATTACGTCGGCAATTACTTGGCCGTCTGTTCCCACGGCTGTTAAAATTTTAGTGCGCCATATTTCTAATGAAAGTGTACTTTCTGTTAGCAATTGCCGCAGCAAGGAGTTAAATGCTTGGATTAATGAGGCATAAGGAATGTTGCGTTTTAATTGGTCAAATTTGCCGCTGATGAAGTAACCTTTTGACCGGGTAATGGGTTTGCTAACTTCGTTGACTACGGCTGATTTACCAATGCCTGAGTAGCCTGATACTAGCATTAATTCGCTTTGGCAATGGGCGAATTTTTCTGTATTTTGGTTTGGTGGAAAAGATGCGGCAGAAATGGTTTCTGCATTGGGGCGGGCGGGTTTTTCGGTATTTAGGTTGGGTGGCAAAGATTTGGGTGAACCCGCCCCTACACGTTCAAATGCTGCTAATAGTTCGTTGACTTGTTGTTCTCTACCGTACAATTTTTGGGGGATTAACAATTGGCTGAGAATATCTAAGCGTCCGGGGATGAAGTCGGCAATTTGTCCGGTGGTTTCTAACTGATGCAAACAAATTTCTAAGTCGGCTAACAATCCGGCCGCACTTTGATATCTATCTTCGGCATTCTTAGCCATCAATTTCATCACTATGTCAGAGATGGCGACAGGTATTTCTGAATTGATTTGATGGGGATATATTGGTTGAACTGCAATGTGGCTATAAACTACTTCTAAGGGGTCGTTGCTGCAGAAAGGCAATTTTCCTGTCAGCATTTCATATAATGTGATACCAAGGGAATAAAAGTCTGTGCGGTAGTCGAGGGTGCGGTTCATTCTCCCGGTTTGTTCGGGTGACATATAGGCTAAGGTGCCTTCGACTGAGTTGGGATTGTTAAATTGCGGGTTTTCTTTGTTGAGTTTTGTGGCAATGCCGAAGTCGGTGAGTTTTACTTGTTTTGTTTGCGAGTTAATTATGATGTTGCTGGGTTTGATGTCTTTGTGAATAATGTGATGAAAATGCAGGTATTGTAAGGCTTTGACTATTTGGATGGCGATGTGTAAATTTGCTGGCAGGCTCAAGGTTTCTCTTTCCAGCAGTTTTGCGAGGGATTCGCCGCCAAAGTCTTCTAAAACGATTCCTAATCGGTGGTCGAATGTTTCGAGACTGATGGCTTTGACGATTTGTTCGCTGTCTAAATTTTGGCGGATTTGATATTCGTGTTTGAGCCTGGTAATGGCTTCGAGGGTGGGATATTCGGCTTTGAGGACTTTCAGAATTGCTGGGGGCGCGTCTGTCGGTGTTTGTCCGCGATAGACTATTGTTTCGACGCCTTCGTGCAGAGTAGAAGTTATTTGGTATTGTGATAAGTTTAACATCATTTAAGTTAGAAATTACAGGAGCTAATTCTCATTAGATTAACATTACTTAATCTTGATTTTGTGTGATTGCGATCGTGTATTTGGCGATTTCCAATCACACGGAATATACACTAAGTGAAAATGTGGGCTTGATCGTTGGTGTCGGGAGCATCTCAATGAAAGCCGCCCAGCTATAAATTGGAGTTTTGAGGCAGGAGGCAGGAGGCAGGAGGCAGGAGGAAAGAGGAAGAAGGAAGGAGCAAGAAGAAGTGTTTTTACAAATATGAGATGCTCCCTTGGTGTCAACAAACATCATAAATGTAATATTGGTCTTGTGTGTGAGTCCCGAATGCTTTGGCTGCACAGTTTTTCAGGGGCATGGGAGCGATCGCACTGGGCATAAAACAGGCAATTGAACGGGTTCTCAATCGCTGACTACCGTAACTTCACAGATAGTAGAAATAGATTCCGGTTCAGGCAAAATACGCACGCGGGCAAATTTTAAACCGCTAACTCCTTGTTGTGATTCTACCATGCCAGTCTGAACTTTTGGCTCTACCCAACCTTCGCGAGACAAGTAGCGCAAGTATTGCTGATACTCTTCCCACTCCTCCTCGGTAGAATAAACAACAGTCAACATCCCCGACTGGGTAATCCGCTCTTGTGCATCTTTGTCAACGGCTTTCTCGATCCGCTTTTTGACAAGTTCGTAGCGGATGTCGCGAGTGCCTTTGACATCAAACATTTTTTCGGTATTTTCGTTGTGAAAAATGTCGATCGTGGTATTCTGAACTAACACTAAATGTGCGAGTTCCATGTTGATTTGAGACTCGGCTTGCAGGCGAAAAACTGTGCGACCGCAATCGCAAATAGCTCGTAGTTGTTCGTACCGCAAACTGTGTAGGTGAAACTGGCTAAATTTGGGATCGATGGATTTTCCTACATAAATCATGTGATCCATGCCGTCGGTGCATTCGATGTCGCAGTAGTGGGGCAAAATTTGCTGCATTTTTTCTTGCCAGCGGGCCCAGGTTTCTTGGAGTTTGGTGCTGATTAGGTTCAGCATTTGGTCGTAGCGGTTGCGATCGCTGTAAACGCAGTTGTGTTCATTTTCACAGGCTGCTTGGTAAGCTTCAACGGCTGCCTGAACCTTGGGCCCGCACTGCACAAAATAGTCAAAATATACTTCTAAATGCTCGTTTAAATACTCGGCTGCTCGCACCTCCATATCGACTGTTACTTTTTGTTTTAAATGCTCGATGTAGTCGAGCAAGTCGAGCCGCAATTGCTCGCCGAGGTGGGTAGTTTGTGTTTGGCAAACGGCATCAGCTATGACTAAACCTAAGCGGAATTGTTCGAGCAAATCAGTTTGAATGGCTCGGTTTCTTTCGTCGCTAGAACCGCGAATGTCCGAAATTCCGTACAGCGGATGAACGTCAGCAAATACGATTGTTTCTGCCGGTAGTCCCCAACTTCGCCTTTCTGCTTCTTGGGCGAACCGCCACTCGACTGCGGGGTGGATGTTGTGAATGTGGGTAAACCGCTCCTGGATGGCTTGCCGCAGGGCTGCAATGAAGGCGGGAATGAGTTCTTGGGCGTGTTTAGCGTCAATGCCGTTGAAGTGGTTGGGCCGATCGCACAACAGCCCCACAACACCCAAAATCCGCTGCCCGCACCCCTCGCGGGTGACGGATTTGACTACCAGGGGCACCAGCAGCATCGATCGAGTTCCCATTCTCCGCAAAGTTCGATCGCACTCGGTTTCGCACTCCCTACGCAAGTCTGGCACGTTCCAAACTTGATTTGCTGCTGTGGCCTTCAAAAAGTGAGAAGCTTCTAGGGAGTGCATTGAATAAAGAATTGGCTGCAAATGTTGGCCGTCTTTTGCAACTAATAGCTGTACCTGTTCGCCGTCGGGGCGCAGCAGCAAAGTGCCATCAGCATTGAAGAGCGATCGCAAACACCGATCGATTTTCTCAAATTTGTCTGGCCGCAGCATCGAATCTTGATCGATCAATAACTGAGTCAGCCGCCGAATTTGCTCCTGCACTGTGACATCAAAACCTTCTAGCACCAGCAAGCCTTCTACGCGGTAATTATCCAACTGCAATCGATCGGCTAAATTTTCCAGTTGATTCGGCTGCATCAGCCAAGCTTCCCGTTCCGCAACAGGCATTAATCTTAAAGAAACATCCGCAAATTCATCTATTTTTGAGTCAATTCGAGTAATTTTTAACTGTTCCGAACCCAGCCAAAATTCAATAAATCTGGCTTCTCGGTGTTTGGGGTTTTTTACACTCGCCGTGACAGGTTCGTCTAGCACCCGCAAACCGTCAATATCAATTTGATAATATTGCTTAAATACCCAGTGCAAAAGGTGGCGGCGGTACAATTGTTCTGCTGTTTTGCCGTCCCCATCCTCGAACAGTTGCAGCAGAGTGATGTCGGTTTCTGCAAACAAACCGTTGGTAGATTGAGTTGCCAAGGACGTTTCCTCCCAACCTGCCAAGCGACAAAATGCTGCGTTAGCGTAACGCAGGGCAAAAGTTCCCGGTTGCATTACTGCGATTAAAACGCGGCGATCGCCGAGAAATTGAAACAGTCGCTGTAAATCTTGTTTCCACGTTTTCAACGGTTCAATTTCAGAAGATTGACTGGGTACTTCGCCCGCCAAAGCTTCCAGTAGCTGTTCTATACTTGGTTCGCTGGGCAGATTGTTACTGTCTTGCTTTGTTGGGAGGATATCTGTCGCTGGCAGTGATTTTACGGAGTTGTTGTTGTTTTGATGGGAAGACGATTTAGGAGTAGACATGAGTAAAACACCTGAAAGCAGTGGATTTGGCCAAAGAATGTCAGCGATCGGCGATTATGGCTTTGTAAAGAACTTAGATCCTGTTTGTAAAGTTTGTGTGTGGGTATCGGAAACTGGGTGTTTTCTCGGACGATGGGCCCAGGGACTTTTACTTTTATTCACAAACAACCTCTCAGTCTCGACGTTATAGGTGATATCAACGTGTTTACCACCTGGCGGGTAACACCCATTATAAGCGGTAGACAGTAGCGGATAGTGTCAGCAACTAATGCTATTTGACTCAGAGGCGAGATATATAGCAGGGGGAGCATCTCACCTTTGCAGCCCTCCGCTAGAAATTGGAGTTTTGAGGCAGGAGGCAGGAGGCAGGAGGCAGAAG
>NZ_JAUBOZ010000187.1:0-7138 GCF_036700475.1 Microcoleus sp. T2B6
ACTTTTCTGAGAGAACATCCAATTAGTTCAGCAGTTTGAGCTTGTGTATTTCCGTTATTTAGTAATAAAAATATTAACGCTCTTTGTCGAATATCTGGATGCTCATGGTCTTTTAATGCTTGTTGCAGAGTTTCCTTTGTTTCTGAACTGAGGAAGTTTTTAGTAGGCATTGACTTTATCGGGAAATTATCATATTATACCATACAATATGCGTTTTAGATGCTGAACAGCTTACCATTGTGTCTGCATAGTGGAAACTCCTACTCTATATCCATCAGTATTTTACTTAAACATTGCAACCTACAGATAACTTTCTGGTTGCTGTCCCCACCATGAATTATTTCGGTTTACCAGTCTTGGCTGCGTAGCCGGCGACCCGCTAAGGCCCGCACTTGCTCTTCTGCGTCGGAAACTGCAAGCGATCGCAACAACGGCACAACTCCCGGATTTTCGGGATAATGTTCGATAATCGCTTCGAGCGCTGTAAATCTGGGATTGTAAGGAAAAGAACCGTTTTGATTGTCAGGATCGCTCAAAGCTCGATCGCGCAAAAACTCAAACATTCCCGGCTCGTCTTTCCATCCCCGCATTAACTCTACCAGGGCGATCGCCCGCACCTGCGAATCTTCATCCTTTTGAGATCTACTTTTGAGCCACTCGAAAGTTTGAGACTGATTTGTCCGTGCCCGGGCTAACTTTTGCAAAGCGATTTGCCTGACAGCGGGACTCTCATCGCCCTCTGCTTTAGCCTCCAGCAGCATCCAAGTTTCAGGATTGTCTGGCCAGTTGTAAGCTAGTTCAAGCACCACCGCTTGCCGCACCAGCGCTTCCCCAGAATCGAGCTCAATTTTCAGCCAAGGCAAGGTTTCCGGGTGGTCGGGCCACCCCCGCACGATCGATCGCACTAGCACGCTCAGCAGGTGAGAATCATGCTCCAACTCTACCCGGCTTTTGAGGAAAGGCAGCGTCTCGCCCCGGTGAGACCAGCGTTTTGCGATCTCTTCCACCGCAGTTTCTCGGACGTTGAGGTGTCTGTCTGACGCGGCGAGATTTTGCAACCAGCCAAAGACTTCGAGACTTCCTGACGCCACTGCGGCGACAGCCTCCACTACTACTTGCCGCACAGTCCAGTAATCCTCGGAATCAGCTATTTTTTGCAGCAGGGGCAGGGTTTCTGGGTGGTCGGGCCAACCTGCGGCTATCTGTTGTAGGGCTATTTCGCGCAGGTCGGCGTCGCGATCGCCCAATGCTATATTTTTCAAAAAAGTCAGAGTTTCGGGGTTCCCGCGCCAGCCAGAGGCAATTGCTTGCACTGCTGAGCGCCGGACGCTCGAACTCGCGTCGGACTCGGCTTTAGTCTTCAGCAGCGGGTAAATGTCTGGTTCGTCGGGCCAGTGCGAGGCCAATTCTTCTAAAGCTGCTGTCCGCACTTCTTTGCTGCTGTCAGATTCG
The DNA here is from genome assembly GCF_036700475.1 of Microcoleus sp. T2B6. Taxonomy (NCBI): domain Bacteria; kingdom Bacillati; phylum Cyanobacteriota; class Cyanophyceae; order Oscillatoriales; family Microcoleaceae; genus Microcoleus; species Microcoleus sp. T2B6. The sequence continues at coordinate 1,453 of NZ_JAUBOZ010000187.1, forward strand.
GCTAGGCTTTTCAGCAGCAGGCAAACGTCGGCTGCAGCAGGCCAGCCCGCTGCCAACTCCCGCACCGCTACGGTTCGCAGGATAGAACTTCCTGTCTGGGCAAGGTTTTTGAGCAGGGAGGCCGTGCCTAAAAGGCTGTGCCAACCTCTGGCTATTTCTTGCCACGCACAGACTCGCACTCCCAAATTTTCGTCGGATTCGGCGGCCTTTCTCAGCAGCAGCAAGGTATCTGTGCGATCGGGCCAATTAGAGGCCAACTGTTCCAGTGCTGCGGTGCGAACTGCGGGACTTTGATCTGACTGAGCCAGGGCAGTCAGCAGCGGCCAGGTATCGCTCGTGTCTGGCCAACCACAAGCCATTTCTCGCACACAGGTCGATCGCACTGCCCAGCTTGGATCGGATTTGGCGAGTTTTTTGAGCATCAGGTAAATTTCTGGCTGGTCTGGCCAACCACGGGCTATTGCTTCGACTGCTGTGGATCGGACTTCGCCACAGTCGGTGGAGTGAGCGAGTATTTTCAGCCAGGGCAGGGTTTGCGGGTCGTTTTTCCAAGTTTGGGCGATCGCGACGATCGATCGATTACGAATTTGATAAGTTTCCTGCAATTCTTGAGCGCTTTGATAAAGAATCAGGAAACCCGTACCGTATTGCGATAACTTTTTTAAAGCGTTTAACAGTTTTTTTTCGGTTTTTTTATTAACATCATTTTTAACTTTTAACAAGCATTGCGCTGCTAAAAACAAATTAATAAATTTTTCTTGTTGACCGTTCTGATCAGTGAGATATTCTATAATTTGGCTCGCTGTTTCTTTGTCGAGCTTAGCTGCAATTTCTCTGAGAACTTCGTGCAAAGATTCGTCCCGCCAGTGCTGGCCGAAAACTTGTATGTTGAGTTCGCCCCAAGTCAGTTGACCGATTTTGAGTTGGGCATGGATTAACTCTGCTACAGTCTGGGAATTATTTTCGGAAACAAGTTTTTTTAACAACATACCGATACCCTGCCCCCTGAAGTTTGTTTGCATTGACAATCATCGCATCAGCTCGGATATTAGTTGATATTTTTTTGAGCGAGCCTGGAGTATGGAACCAATCGACTCTATTTTATACGAAAAATACTGAGTCGGGAGGGCCCCAATGCAAAATCCGCCACCACCCACAGGAATGTTAGGTGTTGGCGGATGGCGATCGAACAATTAAGCCGCTGAATCTAACTAGCAGCTACTTGGACGCGATCGGCTACAACCCGAACCGCAAAAGTAGGAATCTTTACCGTTTCATCATCCAGACATTGCCCGGTAGTGAGACTAAAGTTTTGCTTGTAAATGGGAGAAGCAACTTTGAGAGTGCCGTTGCGATCGCCCACAATTCCCCGCGACAAAACAAAAGCTTTACTAAACGGGTCGTAATTGCTAAGCGCATAAACTTCATCTCCGTTTCCCACTCGGAAAATCGCCACTTGTTCGCCTTTAACTAAAGCGCAAACTCCAGTATAAGGGGCGATCGCATCCAGAGAACACACATCTACCCAAGTAGTCACAGTATCTGAAACTTGTAATGATTGAACCATTTTCTTTTCCTGTTATTTTACTTCAATCTCGTTCCCAGTCTCCGGCTGGGAACGTAGGTTTCGAGGCTCTGCCTCGCCTCGCCGAAGGAGGCAGAGCCTCCCGGAATTCATTCCCAGGCAGAGCCTGGGAACGAGATTAATACTCTTGTCCCCCCCTTATTAAGGGGAGTAGGGGTTGAGTAGGGGGCAAGCTAAGGGGGGATCGATTATTCCGAAACTCCAGCCAGAGCCTTTTCATGTTCGTTAGCCGGCCGCGTTTGTCCCCGTTCCGCAACACGAACAATACTCGGATCAGGCAAATCGGAATTCACAAAATGCTGGAACCGCTGCACCTTTTGTGGGTCTTCAATCGTCGTTTTCCACTCACATTGATAAGTATTAACTAAATGTTCCATCTGGGCTTCTAATTCAGCACAAATCCCCAGAGAATCCTCAATTATCACCTGTTTCAAGTATTCAATCCCGCCCTCAAGTTTGTTCAACCAAGTAGCAGTGCGTTCCAATCTGTCGGCCGTGCGGATGTAGAAAACCAAGAATCGATCGATATACTTAATCAGCGTTTCCTTATCGATATCCGTCGCCAGCAAAACCGCGTGTTGTGGCTTAATGCCGCCATTGCCACACACGTACAAATTCCAACCATTCTCTGTCGCAATTATCCCAAAATCCTTGCTTTGAGCTTCGGCGCATTCGCGAGTGCAACCAGAGACAGCAGATTTGAGCTTGTGGGGCGATCGCAAACCACGATACCGCAATTCAACTTCGATCGCCAAACTCGTAGAATCCTGCACCCCAAAGCGGCACCAAGTGCTACCCACACAAGATTTTACAGTACGCAGAGCCTTACCGTAAGCGTGTCCCGACTCAAATCCCGCATCAATCAACCGACGCCAAATATGCGGCAATTGATCCACACGAGCTCCAAACAAATCAATCCGTTGCCCGCCAGTAATCTTAGTATAAAGCCCAAAATCCCTGGCAACTTCACCCAAAACAATCAACTTATCCGGCGTAATTTCTCCCCCCGGTATTCGGGGCACCACCGAATAAGTACCGTCGCGCTGAATGTTTGCCAAAAAGTAATCGTTCGTGTCTTGCAAACCGACGTGAGACTTCTCTAAAATATGGTCATTCCAAGTAGAAGCCAACATCGAACTAACAGCTGGCTTGCAAATTTCGCAGCCCTTACCTTTGCCGTGTCTTTGAATCAACTCCTCAAAGGTTTTAATCTCTTGAGAACGCACTAAATGGTACAATTCTTGACGAGAATATTCAAAATGTTCGCAGAGATTATTTTTGACTGCAAACCCAGCTTTCTTCATCTCCGACTTGAAGATATCTGTCACTAAAGGCACGCAGCCACCGCAACCCGTCCCAGCTTGAGTGCATTTCTTGACGCTGGCAACATCGGTTAAATTATGATCGCGAATCGCTGCACAAATCTGCCCTTTGGTAACATTATTGCAAGAACAAATTTGAGCCGAATCCGGCAAACTGTCTACTCCGAAACCGGCCGATCTTCCCCCTTCTCGCGGTGGCATCAACAAATCTTCGGGATGCGGCGGCAGAGCAATTTCATTTTGCATGAATTGCAGCAAAGTGCCGTAAGCCGAAGCATCTCCTACGAGAATTCCGCCTAAAATCCGGCTGCCGTCTTGATTTAAAACTAATTTTTTGTAAATGCCTTGGAAGGTGTCAGCAACAACAATTTCTTTAGCATCGCCCGACTTGGGAAAAGGCTCTCCAAAACTAGCAACATCCACCCCCAATAATTTGAGTTTAGTGGACATATCTGCACCTGTAAAAGTGCTTGTGGGACGGGCATCTTGCCCGTCATCCGCTACACTGCTCAAAATATCTGCTGCTACGCTTGCCATTGTATACCCAGGCGCAACTAAGCCGTAGATGCGATTTTGATAAAGGGCGCATTCTCCGATCGCATAAATGTCAGGATCGGAGGTTTGGCAGCTATCATTAATCAAAATGCCACCGCGTTCTCCTACTTCTATACCGCAACTTCTGGCAATTTCGTCGCGGGGGCGAATGCCAGCAGAAAACACTATCATATCTGTTGCCAATTCCGAACCGTCAGCAAACAGCATTTTAGTAACTTTGCCATCTTCGCTGACAATTTCTGTGGTAGATTTGCTGGTATGAACCGAAACCCCCAAATCTTCTATTTTGCTGCGGAGAATTGCACCGCCAATTTCGTCAACTTGCACGGGCATCAGCCGCGAGGCAAACTCAACAACGTGAGTTTTTAGACCCATATTTTGCAGAGCATTAGCACACTCTAGACCTAACAAACCGCCGCCAATCACTACGCCTGTTTTGCAATTTTTAGCGTAATCTGACATCGCTTCCAGGTCGTCAATTGTTCGGTAAACAAAAGTTCCTGTAGCGTCTTTGCCTTTAATTGATGGCACAAATGGATAGGAACCGGTCGCGAGAACAATTTTGTCGTAGGGAACTTCTAAACCGTTGGCTGAAGAGACTATTTTGTGTTCCCGGTTAATGGCGACTGCTTTGTCGCCAATGTGAATCTGGATGCCGTTTTGTTGATAAAATCCCGGTGCAACTAAAGATAAATCTCCCGCTGTTTTGCCAGAGAAAAATCCGCTGAGGTTTACGCGATCGTAAGCAACGCGCGGTTCTTCACAAAAAGTAATTAAATTCCAGTGTTTGGCAGCATCCGAGCTCACCATTAACTCCAGGAACTTGTGACCTACCATGCCATTGCCGATTACAATGAGGTTTTTTTTGGCTGTCATTAGAATCTCTTTTATCCCGTTTATCAGTCGTTGGGTTAATTAATATAAGACTTTATTGTAAACTTTTGTACTTATATATACAAAAAATGGAGATTTATGCAATTGTCGAATACTCCCGATTGCATTTTTGCATGATGTCTGCGATCGAGGTAAATACGGTGCTTCACCTAAGTCTTTTTGACAAAAGGATTAGTATTATACTAGGACGGACTCTAGAGTTTTATAATTTTTAATTATTATTTAACTAACAAGCAGGAAGTCCCGCGCCAAAAATGGTACGAGTTGAGGGAGGCGATGAAAACGCACAAATTAAGTGGGTTGAATGCCCACTGGATTTATAACTATTCTCGCATATGAGGAATACTGTAGCATCCGCCCTGGGTAGTTCACGCTCCCATGCCCGAATACTGCTTCAAGCCCTGCCGCCAAAGCCAGCGATTCCACACAAAAAATACCGCCGCCCAAGCCAACATTACCAACAAACCACGGCCTACATCTACGGGTAATCCTATCAAGATAGAAGCGGGAAAATGAATCAAATAAGGAAACGGCGTCCACAAAACTACTTCGCGCACCTGTGCGGGAAACACTTCTAGCGGCGCGATAAGTCCCGATAAAAATAGGTAAATTAAAAGCCAGAATTGTTCGATCGCACTTGCCCTTTCCAACCAAAAAGCAAACAGCGCAAAGGTATACTGGATCAAGAACCGCAAGCAAAAAGCCAAGACGATTACCAACAAAAACAGCAAAAACCTGCCCAAACTCGGCAGCCAAAAAGCCTGCGGGTAAAGTGCAAAAAACAGCAGCACTAATCCGCATATAAACGGCAGCCTCGCAAACCTTTCGGAAACGTGAGATGCAAAGTGATGCCATACGGGATCGAGAGGCTGCAACAATCTATTAGATAGCTCGCCTTTCACTACTTGCTTTTCAAAATCCCAAATCACCCAAACTACATTTGTTTGCCTGACAATGAAAGCAGCTAAAAAATAACGGGCAAAGTCGATCGAATTCAGCCCAAATTGACCAGTTTCGGCCGCCTGCATCCAGACGCCCATCAATATAAACGGCAAAGCTCCCGACAGCGCCCACAAAAACAATTCCGCCCGGTATTCGAGCATATAAGCATAGTAGGTAACTAGCAAAGTTTTAGCAATTTTGATGGATTTTGTCATATCAATTGTAGATTTAATTTTTCGGTGTTAGCAACGGGCAAGATGCCCGTTCCACAAAACATTGAAACTTTAGTGGAACAGGCATCTTGCCTGTTCAATTTTTCGGTGTTAGCAACGGGCAAGATGCCCGTTCCACAAAACATTGAAACTTTAGTGGAACAGGCATCTTGCCT
>NZ_JAUBOZ010000188.1:0-7093 GCF_036700475.1 Microcoleus sp. T2B6
CAATTATTCGCTGTAAAAGTAAGTGCGGTAATTGGTTGAATTTGACTGCCTGTAGCTAAGTTAATCGTAACAGGTGCGATCGGTTGACTATTTAACTGAACAGTGTAACTTCCAGTTGCACCGCCTTCCGTTGCAGTCGTGCTGGCAGGATTAATCGTAATGCCAGGAGTTTCATTATCGCTGTTGCTGGCGCTGACATCATCGGGATTGAGATTGCTGTAATTAATGTCGGTACTGACAGTGGCAGCAGTGACAATATTGTAAGTTTTACTACCATCAGCAATGCTGTCGTCAACACCAGTCAACTTTACTGTTTGCAGTTCATTCCAGTTGGCAGGCGTGAAAGTTAAACTATTGCTAGAAACTGTTCCTTCTGCGGGATTGGAACTGCTCAAATCAATGCTAACATTAGCACTGGGTTGACTGTTAAGTTTAACGGTAAATGTAGCGCTGTCGCCTGCTTCTGTCGTCACTAATCCGCTGGCAGGATTGACGGTGACTCCGGCAGTGTCATCATTACCGATCGTAGTTGTAGCGGTAGCAGCGGTAATAGTCGGAGTCGGGCCGGGCGCAACCGGATTTGACAGAGTAACAGTAATAGTTTCATCCGGTTCAATTATGGCATCGCCCAACACATCTAAAGTAAGAGTTTTCGATGTCTCGCCCGCAGCAAAATTAACCGTACCAGTAATGCTAGTTCCCCCAGAAGTGCCGCCGATATTGTTGTAATCGCTGCTGTTTGTAGCAGTTCCTCCAATTGCATAATTTACACTGCTGGCAGCATCAATCCCGCCGCTGCGAGTCACGGTAAAAGTAACGGGAGTAGTGCCACTGTTGCCTTCGGTGAGGCTGGCAGTACCGACAGCAATGGCGTAATCTATAGCGTCATTGGCCGGAATAGTTAGTGTTGTTTCTTTTGTTGTACCTGCAATCCCATCAGTAATCGTACCAAAGCTGAACACTGCTGTTTCGGCGTTCTCTGCGATATTGTCAGCTTTGACAGTGACAGCAACATTCTGAGTGAGGGTGTTAGTACCTGCGGGGAATGTGAGAGTGGCAGGTGAAAAAGTGTAGTCTGAATCTTGGGTAGCTGTACTGCTGGGGTCGATAACAATTGGTACAACTAGATCGCTGAAGGGAGTGCCGCCGCTGATGGTGACTGGGACATTAACGATGGTATCTGTTGTTCCTTCTGTGCCGCTGTAAGTGGCTGCGCCGAAATTGACCTCAACGGTGGTATTCAGCAGGATGGAGACATCGTTAGAACCGCTATTGGCGGTGGCGAGATCGGGTTTGTTGTCGGCGTTAAAATCTTTGATGGCGATCGCTTTTGGGTTTGTCCCGACAGCATAATTAATGGGGTTATTAAAGGTGCCTTGACCGGTTCCAACTAGGATAGAAACGTTGTTTGATTGATTGTTAGCAACGGCGATATCGAGTTTGCTGTCGGCGTTTAAGTCGGCAACTGCGATCGAGGTCGGACTATCGCCTCCCGCTGCGTAGTTGGTGGCATTGGCAAAGGCACCTTGACCGGTGCCAAGTAGGATGGAAATGTTGTTAGAAACGCTGTTGGTGATGGCAAGATCGAGGATGTTGTCACCGTTAAAGTCTTCTGCTGCAATGGATGTTGGATTAGTGCCAACTGCATAATTTACCGGGATTGAAAATCTGTCTGCACCAGCGCCTCCCGTGTTGAGTAGGATGGAAACGTTGTTAGAAGCACTGCTAGTGATGGCAAGATCGAGGCTGCCATCGCCGTTAAAGTCTCTCGCTGCGATCGCCGTTGGATTTGTCCCCACCTGAGATGTATATTCAGGAGTAAAAAAGTTACCTTGAGCGTTTTTTAATCCGATGACAACGCGGCCGTTAACATCTGCTACAACTATGTCTGATAAGTTGTCTGCGTTAAAATCGCCTACACCGATCGCACTGAGTCGATTTTCCCCGGCACTAAAGGAAATGGAATTGCCAAAAGTACCTTGACCTGTTCCTGGTAAAATGTAAACGTAACCATTAGGAAATTCTCCACCAGACCAGCTAGTTAGGGCTAGGTCAAGAAAATTATCATTGTTAAAAATACCCGCTACGATTGGAGTGTAACTAGACGATTGATTCACGTTGGCAGGAGTGTCAAATCCTCCTTGACTGTTCCCTATTAACATGGAAACAGCCGTTCCGCCGATCGCTAAGTCTGGGATATTGTCGTTATTAAAGTTTTCGGCAGTCAGGGATTGGGGATTTGTGCCGACAGGAAAGTTGGTTGCGGAACTGAAAGTAGACATGATTAATTTACCGATTAGTTAACAACAGTAATCTTTGATGTTTCGAGTTGTGAAACTGATGCAAATCGCACCTAAGTTGCTGGCATCAGTGTCCCGACGATCGCAAGTACAAACAGGCTGCCTCCCACAGCGATAGTTACTATATTCCATACCGAAAATCTATCGTTAGGATTGTGGTTTGGGGCTGCTAAACTGTTCAGTTCATTCACAATCTCTTGAACAGGAAGCAAAACTATTACAGATAAAAAACTAACTAGCCAGTATGGGTCTGGCAGTCGGGCACACAGCGCAAGCCCAAACCAAGCAAGAGTCAGCAAGAATGGACTAAAGTTGGCATCAATACCGCGCAATTTAGCCCTATTTCTAATTTTCGTAATCAATGAATAACAAAAAATACCGTTGAAAACAGCTCTCCAAAATGGGCTAATGTCGTCTCCTGTTGCGGCTTTGAATAGCTGCCAGTTTTTGTAAAACCAAAAAATTTGATAGAGGCCCAAGGTTACTAGGGACATCACGAACAACTTGAAACGAGAAACAGGAAAAAACATTGGTTGTGAATCTTCGTTGTTCATATCAAAAACCTCATGGGTGGATACACTACTACTCGATCGGGACTTATACCCAATGCGGTCGATTATCAGGTCGATGGTAGGGGCGGGTTCACCAACAATATCTGCTAATAGACAATTTCAAAAACCCGCCCCGGCCGCGATCGTACTGTCGAATATCGGGGCGGGTTTACAGAATCTCTCGTTTCTCTTAAAGATATCCGCGAACCCGCCCCTACAGGAATTATGGTCGATTAACCGGACATCATATCAGTCCTATTGCTATTAGATTGAGCCAAAATTTGCGACACCGATCGCACTTGCCGTCACACCATTCAGAGATGCTAAAATCTCTCCGGTTGCGGACAAGCGGATGAATGTTGAACTGTTTTCTTGAGTAATTGACAATTGCGAGAAAGTCAGACCATTACCCAAAACTAACAAGTCTTTACCAACTTCAAAGTCAGTAATAGTATCAGTACCGGAATTGGTAGATAGCAAGAATTTATCTACCCCATTCCCTCCCGTCAAACTATCACTTCCCAAACCGCCATTCAGCAAATCGTCACCGCGATTGCCAAACAAGACATCATCACCGCTACTGCCGAGTAAAGTATCGTTACCTTTGCCGCCGAAAAGAGTGTCATTCCCCACCGCACCATCGAGGGAATCATTACCCCTCAGACCCAGCAAAACATTATTTGGACTGTCGCCAGTCAGGGTATCATCGCCATTTGTACCGAGAATTCGATCGGGGGAATTGCTGCCCAAATCTGCGTCGCCGGTGACAACAGGAGTTGCAATCCCAGCAGGTAATATCACAGCTTGAATTTTGGTATCTAAAGCAGCACCAGTATTCTCAGTAACTACCTGGGAAATTGTCTTAGTTCCCGCACCAACTTCTTTGAAGTCTTGAGTAGTTGGGCCCAAAGCTACTTGTTGGACGCGGGCAAGTGATTCAGGAATTGATGTTCCTGTTGGGTTGGAGACAGCAGAATCAATGCGCTGATTGGCTGTTGCCATTACAGTCGCAGCTTGCGAGGTAATTGAGGTAACTTTTTGACTGTTGAAACTGGGGTCAATCTGCTGAATTTTCGCGGCACTTTGCTGAATGATTGGTTCTAAAGCGAGTGCGTTGCTGAGGTTTAAAACAGTGCCGGATTGAATTTGACTCGTAATTGAACTGACAACAGCTTTGACAATTTCGTTAGTAGCTGCACTGGAAGCACCGTCAATCAAAGCGCTAGTTTGAGTGATGAAGTTTTGGACTTTCACCATTGCTGCTAAGACTTGGACGCCGCCCGGTTCGTTGTTGTTGGTGGCGCCGATGGGGTCGAAATCGGTGATGTCAACATCAGCGGGAATCGCCAGAGAAGATTTGACAAGAGATTGCGCTGTTTCCGGTGCAACTCCTTTGTCGATTAAGTCAGCGACTAAGCTGGTTAAGAGGGTGACAACAGTAGAATCCGGTGGTGCGGTGACTGGTGTTTCTAGGGGTAAGCCGGTGGCGGTGTCAGTGCCTCCAAAAGCAACTAAATTACCTTCTGATGAATCAATTTCCCCATTTTGATTTTTGTCGAAAGTCTCGAAGGGAATATCAAGATCGTATTCACCGTTGGAGTCAGTAGTAGTTGATGGCTCTCCGGCATCGAGGACACCGTTTTTGTTGGCATCTAAGAAGAGAGTCGCACCGGAGATATAACCGTCAATGACAGCACCATACTTGGATAGTTTCATTAAAATGACATCACTTGCAGTTGCACCCCATGTGTCCGTTGCTGTTAATTTAATTTCCAAATTTCGGGGCCCTGGAATTGTTCCTTGGAAGGTGCGGGTATTCTGGTTGAAAGTCAGCCAATACGGTAAAGCTTCACCGTTTTTTAAAGTGGCTGAGTAGGTGAGGCTATCTCCCGGATCGGGATCTGTGAAAGTGTTTGTCGGAAAGGTGTATTTGAAGTTCCTTCCATAGCTGACTCGCAAGTTCTGGAAATGCCACGGAGTTGTATTCGGGCCGTAGTTTAACAGTGGCGGGTGATTGCCAACAATACCTTGACCCAAAGCCAGCACATCAACGCGCTTGTAATTAAAACCAGTACGGGTAACGTTATCGTCTTCGTCGTCGCCGTCATTGATAGTGACACCGGTTGATTTCAAAAGGTCGGCGAACTCGGTTGGTGTTAGTCGGCGGCCAAATTTTTGCTGTGCTAACTGTTGGGCTAATACTGCGATACCACCAATGTGGGCTGTAGCTTGACTGCTACCGTGATAGGTGCTTAAACCGCCATCTTTGTCAGCCCCGGTGATAGGTGCCCCCGGAGCAAAAATTGTGGTTAATGTCCCATTACGCTGAGAAAATGGAGCAATGCGATCGGCAGCAGTGGTATTAGCAGTTACTAAATTATTAGTGCTATTATCCTTATTTGCAAAATAATTTCCCAAAGAGGAACTACCTATATCCGAATTGTATACCGCGCTAACCGATAGCGAATTCGGATCGGCTGAAGGGTAGTTTACACCTGGAGGATTCTGGTAATGGAAGTAACGGTTGCCGGATGAAGAGGCAACAATTATATTCTTCGCGGCCAATGCTGCCAGTTCATCTCCTATACCGTAGAGTGAAGTAGGACTGGTAAAACTTTCACCGCTGCCGAATGCCATATTAACGCTGGCAATGTTGTAAGCATCTGCATTTTGCAATACCCACTGCAAGGCTTGTTCAACATACGGAAACTTATTAATTTCGTCTGAACTACCAGCAGGTATAGTATCCTTTCTGATTTTGAGGTCGATAATCTTAGCCCCTGGTGCCATCCCGGTATAGGTTGGGTCTTGGGAGGCAATAATGCTGGCAATGTTCGATCCGTGTCCGTCTTGGTCGCTAGCATCCGCGTCGCCATCGGCAAAATCGTAGTTATAAACGATGCGATCGCTAATGCCGTTTGAGTCGCTGTCAGGGCCAAAGAATGGGTGGTTTAAGTCGATGCCACTATCTAATATCGCTACAGAGAAACCGCGGCCGTCGATACCGGAAAAACCGGGTGTGGCGCGGAATTTGTCGAGATTTATTTGTGCATTGGATACACTGGCAGAGACCAACCGACCCTTTGGGTCGTTTCCGCCGTCAAAACCATAGGAATATGATGCGTCCGAGAAGCTATTAGCGCTCGGCGAACTGAATATATTAGTCTGGACGCTTCTGACAAGATTGTTGATGCCACTAATCGGAGTAAAACGCGGTGTGGCGAGGACATTATTGGCGAGGAAGTTGTTATTGATGTTGCCCGAAGAATTTCCAGTAGTTCCAGTCGTTGAAGTGGGCTGCGAAGTTGTAGCTGTGGAGGCAGGGCCTTCATATCCTGTGGTTGTGATACCGGCAAGGCGAGGCAAAGCAGACAAGTTTAAAGTGTATGGAGTCTCCGCACTATTAACTGAAGAAACTCGAATGCTGTAAGTGCCGTGTTCCAAAATCCGGTTTATTGACTTTGAAGTAGTGCCGGAGTTTTGGGCTGTTGTAATGACATTTTGATTGCTGTCCAGCAATTCAAGCTTAACATCTTCATTCACGCCATCGACTGATAAATTGAAGTCATTGTTAGCTCCTAAAGTGAATTTGTAGTAATCTGGATAATTACTACTCACTGCATCAGTATAGTTTCTGAGATTAGAAGTTGCATTGATTTTGAGGGATGTACTTGGAGTGTTTCCAGCTAAGTCTGTTGCTGGGGAATTGTTGGTAACAGCGACATCGGCTGCATTTAACCCGGAGTATTTGCTATCCGGACTAACAGCAGGGGCAGTAACAATTGTGTAAGCTTTATTGCCGTCAACAATGTTGTCGTTAACACCTGTCACTGTTACTGTCTGCGTTGAATTCCAGTTACCAGAATTGAATGTCAGCGATACAGGTGAAACTATTCCTTCTGCTGTATTGGAACTTCCTAAATCTATTTTGACATCAGCAGTAGGTGGGCTGTTGAGTGTGACATCAAATGTTGCTGTTCCCCCTGATTCTGTCGTGATTAATCCACTTACAGGATTAACGGTAATTCCAGCAGGTGTTGGGGCTGGTGTTGGGGTTGGTGTAGGAGGTGTTGGAGGGGTTGGAGGTGTGGGAGTAGGAGGTGTAGGGGTTGGAGGTGTGGGAGTAGGAGGTGTAGGGGTAGGAGGTGTGGGAGTAGGAGGTGTGGGAGTAGGAGGTGTTGGAGTAGGAGGTGTTGGAGTAGGAGGTGTTGGGGTTGGAGGTGTGGGAGTAGGAGGTGTGGG
>NZ_JAUBOZ010000189.1:0-7078 GCF_036700475.1 Microcoleus sp. T2B6
TCTGGTGGCTGTGGGCTTTTTCATTCCTTTATTTTACCAGATGCCGCCACTTAAGTTTTTTTGACCTGAATCCTTACCATAAAGCTTCAGTAAAAGTAGAACCCCTAGAAGGCGAAACAATACTTTTTTTTAACATAGATGACCAATCAAATCCTGGTTGTAAGCTGCGTCAATTTTTATGGGGCACAGAAAAAGGTCAAAAAATGTGCGACCTGATGGTGTTTTACGCTAAAGACAGCAAGCGTGTTATCTGTTTTGTAGAATTAAAAGATAATATCGGTGATTTAGGTCAGGCCACAAAGCAAGTAATTAATACATACGATACTTTCAAGGTACATCTGCAAAAAAGTTATACGCCGAAAGCATTTATCTATGCGTGGGCCGGTTCTTTACCCTACGAACATGAGGAATATCAGAGAGAGTTATTAAAGGCGTTTGGGAAAAATAATTTTGATTTTAATAACAGAAGTAATGATGCTTTAGGTGATTTGTTGCGGGGAAACCCACCTAAAACAGGTGGAGGGAAGCGGAAAAATAAAAAGTAGAAAAAATCTGTCAATTAAGGCTATTCAATAAGATTTTTTTGAAGCGCCACACCTATGTTCTCTCTTTAGTTGCACCTCTGCGGTGAAAATACGTCAAATCAAAAAACAAGGCGACCCAACCAGGTTGCCTTGTTTTTTATCATAAAAGATGCAATTTGTCAACAGCAAAGAGCTACTTTTTTTTCCGTTTAGCCTTATCTAACCGCCTACGATCGCGCCACTCAACAGAAGTCAAATAAGCGACCCCGCCAGTCACCGTCACCAGCAGTACAAAGGCCACTAAAACGAGAAAATTAGCAATCGAAAATTCCACAACCCCTCTTCCTCTGATTTTACATTTTCTACTTTCGATTTTAGATGAAAAATGTTAACAATTAACAGTTAAATGTTGACGGCTAACTGTTAACTGTTAAGACTCCCTTCAAACTGCTGGCAACTCTTCCAAAATGGTAAACCTCACATGATTAATTGCCAGACTCCCCACGGAAACATCCTCCTTGTTTAAAGGAAGACCGCCGCTGGTGAGACCTTGAAACCGGATTCCTTTGCCAATTTCTACGTGATACCAAGCCAAACCCATAAAAAATCGCAACGGATAAGGGCCTCTGTCTTGAATATCATCAGGATTAGATTCCATCGGCACCCAGCCAAAACCTGGAATGTAAAATTCCAGCCAAACGTGATTGAAATCCGGCTCCAGCGACACACCTTTTCTGTCACCAAAAGCCGGACACTTGTAGCGGCCGATCGTGCGGCAAGCAATCCCGTTTAACCTAGCCAAAGCTAACAAAAGTCCCACGTATTCGCCGCAGGAACCGATACCACGGCGCAGCACAATATCGGGAGTGTCAATGTGAGGTCTAATTCCGTAAGAAAGTTGATCGTAAACAAAATTACGAATGCTCAGCAATTGCCTGAGAATGTTAGTTTCCGAACCAATAGCCGCCGCAGCCGCCGATCGCACAATCTCCGTATCCATCGCCAAATTGTCATTATCCACCAAATACTTAGCTGCAAACTCCGGCGACAGCTTCGGACTCTTTTCGACATCCCGAGGCGATAACTGATACTTAATCGATCGAACTTCTAACAAAGCCTTCCAGCCAAAAATTCGGCGTTCCCCAGGGTGCAGCCGATCGAACTTAAACACCGCCACCCGTTCCCCTTCCTGAATTTCCTCAGTAAAAGGCATTCCAATCGGCGTAATTTTCCTGACCTTTTGTCGGTGAGTTTGCGAAGGCAAAGCAATCCGCCACTCCAAATTTTCGATTTCTACCTCATCGAGAGGAGACAGTTCCTCCACATAAGACATTTCCATCAAAAAACCGTTTGACAAAGCGTAGCGCTCGGCTTCATTGTAGTGAAAAGACAAAGGCTGAATAAAAGTGCGATCGCGCTTCGTCAACTGAAAAGGATCTTCCGAATTCGGGTCATCCCGGATGTAAAGTTCATCCCCGGCATAAGCCACGTACAGAACCTCCTCCCCAGTTTCGGAATCCTTGTGAAAAGCCAAACCCGAAGGCGACTCAAAGGGAGTCAAAACACTAAATTTAATCTCCCCAGTTCCCCGTTCCAAACAGTAAACAGTTTGCTCAGTCTTGTCACAAACCCAAATTTCCTCATCCCGGACAGTGATATTTTCTACCCCAATACCGGGAGCATAAAACCGAGTAATTTCTCGACCAGTTTTTAGGTCAAAAACCAGAATCGAGGCTAATCTCTGGCAAGTCACATAAAGCGTAGATTTCCAAACAGCAATCCCGTCAGCAGGATAAGAAAGCGAAACAAAATGTTCCGGTTGGAGTTCAGTTATCGCCCCGTCCCGAATTGCGCCCCGACAGCAACAAATATCCTCATCCCGCGCAAACCAGAGAGTATCTTCCGAAATAGCTAGCCCAGTTGCGCCCGCAAACTTAGCCGTTTGATAAGGATTCAAAACAGTAGTGTTGTCAGTTTCTCGATCGATCTCCAATAGCAGCCCTTCGGCGCGATCGACAGCGAACAACCTATTTCCTAAAAAAGCAATGCCGTGCAGTGCCAAGACTCCGATGGGTCTGACCATCCGCAGCCCCGAAGGCTGTTTGTCCGAGAGAACAGGTGAATCGAGATTCATGCTAAATTTCTTGCCGGTATTGTACACAAAAACTGATTTGTAACTTGTAGCCGATCGCTTGAGGTTCACCAGCAAAATTGCCGAGTTTCCTGATATCCATGATTGACGCATCAACCGGGTGTTGTTAGGAAAAGACGCCTTGTAGCCTCTTGTCTGAGTTAAAAAACCCGGAATATTAGTCTTTGTCAAAGTTGGGTTGAACAAGCTCAACCGAACCTGCAGCCGTGAATGGAAGTAAGTATAACTACTAAGCTACCACTGACAAACGCGACAGAGAATTCTATGTTGAGCACAGCGACCAAAATAATCGTATCTGCCTGAAGATATAAATTAAGTACAACAGATTACGATATCCGTCAAAACCTTGGATAGAATAAAACCGTGAGATAAAGTTCCTAGGTTCATCAAAAGGCAGGTTCGTCATGGCTTTGAAGTCTGCTCTAAATATCGGTGCTCTTTCCTTAATTCTGTCTTTAGAGGCAGTTGCCGCCGGTAGTTTTTTAATACCTGCAGAGGCTCTCAACAGCCCCGCAAACATTGTCCAGCGCGCCTCACCACCGCAGCTACCCCTCAACTGGCAAACAGCTCAACCCCCTGAATCGAGGGGAAGCAGACCGAACAGCCAGCAATTGGAACCCGCGTGGAATAGCTTTCAACCGCCGGAGGACGGAGTACCCGGAAGGCGGGAAGGGGGAGGAACCCGCGGGTTAGAATGCCCCACGGCCACAACTGCCTTAACTGCCTTGATTCCCCAATCAACTATGGGGCAAACCATATCAGCAAAGCCAACATTTTTCTACTACCTTCCCGTAGCCCTCGACAAAACAGTTCAGTTTGAGTTAGCAGACGAAAGGGACAAAACACTATACAAAAAAAGTTTTCGCATGGTAACTAGCCGTGCAGGTGTCGTTAGCGTCAGCCTCGACTCCGACGACAACTCGCCAGCCCTGGAGGTTGGCAAAAACTATCAATGGTACTTTACTATCAAATGCAACCCAAAAAATACAACAGAGGATGTTCTCGTTTCCGGGTGGATCAACCGCACCGCACTCCCCCCAACCGTGAAAACAGAGTTGGATCGATCGCCCGATCGCACCAAGCTCAGCATCTTCGCGCAACAAAATCTCTGGTACGAGTACCTGGCAACTCTAGCTCAATTGCGTATCGAGTCTCCCAGCGATGCCAGTTTAGCGATCGAGTGGTCAGCAGTGCTCAACTCAGTCGAACTCGGCAAAATAGCCCAAGAACCCTTAGTCGCAAGTGAGTTAACACCTATCACAAGAAAATAATTCAACACCAGTTTCACGCAAAGAATGCAACGGTAGGCCCGTGCCCCAAACCCTGATAGCCATAAGTCATTGGCAATTCTAAAATCTAAAATCTAAAATCTAAAATCTAAAATGGTATGACTGGTGCAGCAAGTACGAAAAACTCGGTTTCGAGCGCGGTATTTGGCAGCGCCACAGATGATTTTTGCCTGTTGCGGATTGTTTGGTCGATCGTCCTAAATAAATTAAAATTTTTGTACCGATCGGCAGTTCGGACTTCTGGCAGATTGAAAGGCGGGCGGTGGAAATTTTGATGGTCAAATTTCGCCTAATACTAAATGATAAACTGGCATAGTCAAGCAGGCGACAAACTTATTTTAGAGAAATTATTAATTATGCGCCCGAATGCAAATATTGCACTATTTCGGTTGGGGATTTCACTTCTAACTGCCCTCCCGATGGCTTGCTTTTATGCCAATAAAGCTATATCCCAAACAAAGGATATTTCTCAATTGCCCGTCGCTGCTGACAACTCATCAGATACGGGCCATCAAGTATTAGCCCTGCAAAAACTGGAAATCAACCAGGATGAAACAGCAACAAACTTAAATCAGCTTCCCGATGCGATCGAGACCAACCTTGAACCGGAAACACAATCGAACCCCGCCGAGAACAGGCAAGATGCCTGTTCCACAAGCAGTTTGATTGATTGTGGTACGGGCATCTTGCCCGTAGCAAAAAATCTGGTTGACAACGATACCCAATGTCAGAACCCGCTAGATTGCAATCATGTTTTAGCCCAGAACCAACCCTCGCTGCCTCCAAACCTGCCATCGCCGCCGACGGAGCCCGATCCAAATCGCGATCGATTTCTGCAACCGGCCCCGCAGCCTTCCCCAGAACCTCCCCAAGTACCGCCCACAGTAGCACCGCCGCCCCCGTCGCCAGTTCCCCCAACGCTGCCGAATACACCAATTGAGGTGCAGAAAATTCAAGTAGTTGGCAGCACAATTTTAAGCCAAGACGAAATTAATGCCTTAGTCAACCCGTTAGAAGGCCGTTCTACGACCCTAGAACAGCTCAAACAAATCGCCGACAAAATTACCGAAATTTACCTCAATCGTGGCTACATCACTTCGAGAGCAGTCTTGCCGCCCCAAACTATCACCGCAGGGGTAGTCCAAATTCAAGTGATTGAAGGCAAGCTAGCCCGAATTGAGGTAGAAGGAACTAAAAGATTGCATCCGAGTTACATCCGCAGCCGGATTCGACTCGGTGCCGGAATGCCTTTAAGCACAGCTTCATTAGAAGACCAACTCCGGCTGTTACGAGTCGATCCTTTATTTGACAATGTAGAAGCCAGTCTGCGGGCTGGGGATAATGAAGGCGAGAGCATTCTGATCGTCCGAGTCTCGGAAGCTAATCCGTTTCAACCTACTTTCAGCATTGACAATTACTCGCCTCCCAGTGTCGGTTCCGAAAGATTGGGAGTTAGTTTGCGGCACCGCAATATAACAGGAAATGGCGACGAACTGGCAGGGGCTTATTATCGATCGCTCGGCGATTCAGACGTGTTTGATTTCAGCTATCGCGTCCCGCTAAATGCGATGAACGGCACTTTGCAATTGAGGGCGGCACCGAATCGCAACAGTATCGTACAACCACCTTTTAACCGTGCTGACATTTCTGGAAAATCGCATTTATTTGAAGTTAGTTACCGCCAGCCGCTGCGGAGAACGCCGATCGAAGAATTTGCCTTGTCTGCCGGTTTTACTTATCAAACAGGTAGAACTTTTGTCGCCGGCGAACCGGTTCCTTTTGGCATCGGCCCGGACTCCAATGGTGTCACCACTACGAGCGCAATTAAGCTGGGACAGGACTACATTCGGCGCGACCCGCAGGGTGCTTGGGCCGTGCGATCGCAATTTACGATCGGCACTAGCTTGTTTGATGCTACTCAAAACGAAGGTTCTGATCCCGACGGACAATTTTTTAGTTGGCTGGGTCAAGTGCAGCGAGTACAGCGATTGAATGACAAACATTTATTAATTTTGCAGGCAGACTTGCAGTTGTCAGCTAATAGTTTGTTGCCTTCACAGCAATTTGTAATAGGCGGCGGGCAATCTTTGCGCGGCTACCGCCAAAATGTCCGTTCTGGCGATAACGGCTTCAGAGTTTCCATCGAAGATCGGATTACTTTGCAGCGCGATGCTTCGGGAAATCCCAAACTTCAATTAGCTCCCTTTTTGGATGCGGGTACGGTATGGAACGTTGCGAACAATCCTAATACATTAACCAATCAGACATTTTTAGCAGGTTTAGGTTTAGGGGTAATCTGGGAACCGATACAGCGGGTGAACCTGCGCGTTGATTACGCTTTTCCTTTGGTGAGAATTAGCGATAAAGGCGACAATCTGCAAGATAACGGCATTTACTTCAATATAATTTATACACCCTAAAGGGACTTGCTGATATCTTGCACTATTGTCAGCAACAGGCAAGATGCCTGTTCCACAAAATATAAATTTTCTTGTGGAACAGGCATCTTGCCTGTTCATAAAAGGCTAGTTGAGAATGGTGCAACCTATGAGGACTTAGGCACTCCCGGTGTCCTGACTGGGGGTAATATTAATTCCCACGCTACCGGAGTTGGTATTAGACGCAGGTAGCTGTCCCTTGAGAAAAATCAGCTCGCTTTACAAACCACAGTCAGCTAGTCAAAAGATAATAACATCGACGAGCCAACGCCCCGCAGCCGATTCAAGTTACATCCCTTAACGTCCTTGCCTCACCCTTGACGCACCCAATGACAGACAAAGATTATGAAAAATGATAGAGTTTGTCCTTAACATAAATAATTTTTTCTGACAACTAACCCCCAGCCCATCTTAATTTTGATGACCTCGGTAAAAAAAAGAGCCAACGCTAAGCAGATTTGCCTATCCAAAAAGAAACTATAGCTTTTGGCTTTTACGGAGTCGATAGAGAAAGGTTCAGTTGACCCCCCTCTCCCAATTCTTAACTCTCCCAAAAAACAATTATGCTGCCAGATAAATACCGAAAAGTGCATCGCTGTCTGCTACACAAATACTAGACAAGTCTCGACATTTGCTTCTTACTTCATCGGGAGCATGGGAGCGGTTATCCCTCAG
>NZ_JAUBOZ010000190.1:0-7076 GCF_036700475.1 Microcoleus sp. T2B6
TTTCTACCAGTTCAGCTTGGCTCAACTGCTCTATTTCGGTTTTTTCCTTCTGTCTGGTGGCTGTGGGCTTTTTCATTACCTTTATTTTACCAGATGCCGCCACTTAAGTCTTTTTTGACCTGAATCCTTACATAAAAATAAGCCTTGCCATCAGTTTGTTTGCCGCTTTTTCTTAAAAAAGAACAATCAATAACAGCAATAATTGTGTGGTCAGGGTTTAAAGCAACACGCGAGAAAATATTGATTAAATTGTGGAAAGTTAAAGCTTTTGAGAAAGTGACGACGGTAGGTTTTTTCACTCAAACAGCTATAACGACTGAGATTCGTGAAGTTGACCAAGCCAAACGGCCAGCAAAATAGTTGAGAATAATGTGATTAAAAACTTCTTTTGGGGTTGACTAATCCCTAGCATTTGTTGTAACAATACTCCGGACAGTTTTTAAGCAGCCAAAGTACCATAAGACAAGACTGAAGGAAGGTTAGGGTGATTTAAAATCAAATCCGGGTCTAAATCTAACTTATCAATAAAGGTAGAAAGTAGATGCTTATTGAATTCCAGACGTTTATAAGAAGCCATAGAAAACACAAAAGATTTGGCCGATGAATGACAACTAGAAAGTTCATGTTTGGCTAAGTTTACAGGGTAAGCTCATCTAATTTGGTATAAATTGTACTTGACAAAAAGGGCAATATATACGATTTGGCATTAGTGATTAGTGGTTATATAATGTTTCTTAATCATGCGTCATGACTGGTGAGGAAAAGTCAATGAAAAAAGGATTTGCTCCTGTTTCGCCAACCCAAAAATCAAAGAAGCAGAATAATCGGACTCAACTAATATCCGTCGAACATTTACAAGCGAGCTTATCAACTTATTTTGATAACATACAAGATCCCAGAGTAGACAGAACCAAACAACACTTACTTAAAGACATTCTCATCATCAGCATATTAGCTGTAATCGCCGGAGCCGATGGATGGGAAGACATAGAAAATTACGGACTCAGTAAGCAAGAATGGTTAGAGGAATTTTTAGAATTACCCAATGGAATTCCGAGCGATGACACATTCCGCCCTTGTATTTGAAAGGTTAGACCCTAAAATATTAGAAGAGAAGTTATCCCAATGGCTTCAAAAAATTATGGGTTCAGTTTCATCACAAATTATCCCGATAGATGGAAAAAGTTTACGAGGATCTTATGACGCCTGAAAAAGGTTTAAAAAACCTACATTTAGTGACAGCTTGGGCGAGTGAACAGCGTTTGGTACTCGGACAAGTCAAAGTGGAAGACCATTAATCATGAAATCACAGCTATCCCTGCCTTGCTAGAATTAATCGACATTACGGGAGCGATTATCACCATTGATGCGATGGGAACTCAAACCGAAATTGTGCGACTTATTCGTCAGAAAAAAGCGGATTATGTCCTGGCATTAAAAAGCAATCATCCTACTCTTTATAATCACGTAAAAGACTGGTTTAATATCGCAAGAACTCAGAAATTCATGGGAATTGAAGTGAGCTATGATTCCCGAACAGAAAAGGAACATCATCGCATCGAAACCAGAAAAGTCTGGGCGGTATCAGTTGCATCTTTAGGAGGACTTTATAAGCAAGAACAATGGGCAGGTCTTCGGACTATTGTGATGGTCGAAAGGATCCGTCATCCATTTGTGACAAGTTAAGAAAAAGTGCCAATTGTCAAGGGGTATACAAAAGAAAGGTAAAATAGGATGAAACCTTTGTCAGGCAAGCATTTGAGCCATAATTGAACCAGTTATGACTAGCAAAAAACGCATCAACCGAGATCATGCAAAGAAAAAAAATCGTCCCCAAGTAGAAAATGAAGCGATCGCGAATCACCTGGAAGATTTATTAATTCCGGCAATGGCGGCCCAAAAAACTTTTTATCGCCAACTAAATCTAAGAGATAGGATTCTGACACTACCATTAATGATGGCAGCAATCCGCCAGTTTATTATGGCGAGACGTAGCAGGAGTAACAGAATTAACCAGATTATTAAATAGAGAAGGATTTTTATGGTGTCAGCCACAAGAAATTAGCCAACAAGCATTGTCACTCATATTTTTAACTTTGACCGCAGTTTTATTTGACAATACTCCGGACAGTTTTTAAGCAGCCAGAGTACCATAAGACAAGACTGAAGGAAGGTTAGGGTGATTTAAAATCAAATCCGGGTCTAAATCTAACTTATCAATAAAGGTAGAAAGTAGATGCTTATTGAATTCCAGACGTTTATAAGAGGCCATAGAAAACACAAAAGATTTGGCAGATGAATGACAACTAGAAAGTTCATGTTTGGCTAAGTTTAAGGCAATTAGACTGGCATTAAAGTGAAAATCAAGCCGTGGTAAATGACGAGCTTGACAATCCGACAATCCCGTAAATTGCTTGGCATCACGAAAAATAAATTCAATCTGGAAACGAGCCTGATAATATTCAACAATTTGCTCAGGCGGTAAGTGAATATCAGTGCTAAATAATAAAGCATTTTTCATTTCTCCGTTGGCTTGAACCTCAGAGATACAAGCCAACCTAATTTGGCAATTTAAACAACAACTCCACACCACCAATGTATATAATGAAACTCCCGGTTTTATTTCTTTAACAAAATTAAGACGACTCAAATCATGGCAGTCAACTTGTGCGATCATATTTACGTGGAGCTCCCAGTTTCTTTTGTTCACCAGTATAAAGATAGCGTAGGGACGGCATCAACTCTTAACTTGCCAATAAAGTCTAAATTTAACTCCCGCACAGCATCCCAGAATTTAGAGCGGTAGTAATAGCCATCAGCGACCATTTGGACGTACAGAATTTGGGAAGAAATAACGAGTATTCTTTAGATGTTGTGCATAGTCATCAACTCTTGTGATGTCAGGCGTTGAGCTTTGAGACTCCTGTTTTTTGCGAGATTTTTTTGACCAGCTATTCTTCGGTTTTTGTGGCAATTTTTTCACCTTCTTTATTTGAGGGCGTGATGGAGTTTGTTGTACGCTTAAGCTATAAGATAAACGACTCTCAATTTCGACAATAGAAATTACAGAAATTTCCAACCCCTGTTCCGATTTCCCCGCTACACCATTATAAAAATAACCCTTACCGTCAGTTTTTTTGCCACTTTTTTTTAAAAAAGAACAATCGATAACGGCAATGACTGTGTGTTCAGGATTTAAGGCAGATTCGAGGAAATATTGATTAAATTGTGGAAAATTAAAGCTTTTGAGAAAGTGACGACGGTAGGTTTTTTCGCTCAAATAACTATAACGACTGAGATTCGTGAAGTTGACCAAACCAAAGGACCAGCAAAATAGTTGAGAATAAAGTGATTAAAAACTTCTTTTGGGGTTGACTAATTCCTGGCATTTGTTGTAAGATGGATTCAATAATCTTCATGTATGCAATCTGTTGAGCTTGTGTGTTTTTATAGCTTAACCTAAAAGAGTGCCTTTTTTTCTGTTTATTTTGGGTTCAGATAGCACTCAGTTTTTTCGCTTCTGTGCTTTCTTGCGTAAGCATCCCTATTTAAAAACTGTCCGGAGTATTGATTTGAAAAAGTATTTAAATAATTACTGCCTCATTTTCGTCGGAAATGGTTGATGAGAAAATCAAGACCACTACCGGATAGCGTACAATTTGCCTTAAAAAACTTTTAAAATATCTGGATAGCAGATGGCTCAACATTAGAAGCATTATTTCGTAAACTCGAAAGTTTATCAGATGTGCCAATTGGTCAATTAGCCGGAAAAATGGGAGTAATAATAGACCTAGTAACTCATCTTCCAGAAGAAATTTGGTTTTGGACAAATCCGAAACAAGCAGATACTAATTGGGAGGAAGATTTACTAAAAACAGTTAAGCCGAAAACCTTACTATTATTGGATCGAGGCTTCTATCACTTCGCTTTTTGGTCAAAACTCATTTCTCAAGAAATTGGATTTATCACTCGAATCAAGAAATGTGCATCTTATCAGGTAGAGCGGGTATTAACAAATACCTATGATATCAAAGACCAGATAATTAAAATAGGTGCAGGGACAAAAAAGACACCAGCTTTGACTATAAGATTAGTACAGATTCGCTCCAAGAGTTCCTGGCGTTCTTATCTGACAAGTGTCCAAGAACCCGAAGTGTTGCCACCCTATGTAGTAGCAGATTTATATCAAAGACGCTGGCGAATAGAAGAGGCATTTTGTCTAGTAAAAAGATTACTAAATCTCAGCTATTTATGGACTGGTTCCTTAAACGGAATCAAGCTACAAATCTGGGCTACTTGGCTATTTTATGCGGTTTTAGTAGATTTAGGGGATGCGGTTGCCGATGAATTAGGAGTACCAATTGAACGGGTTTCATTAGAAATGATTTATCGGGGGATGTATCATTTTTCTGTGGCATATCAAAAAGGATTAGCTTCTGACCTAGTTAAGTATTTTGCCGACGATAAAAATCAAGATTTAGGGATTGTTAAGCGACGACGAAAACCTCATGTCAGGCTAATTATTTCTCCTTTCCCTGGAACTCAAAGAAGTCCCGAACAATTTTTTTTCAACAATAAAGGAACAAATGGAGTCATATTTTAATTGGGTCAACAGGTAAAAAATGAGTAAGATTACTCATTGACAATAGTGCTTTTAGCTTAACTTGTGAGTAATGTCCGTCATCTTTGGAATAAAACCACTCGTGAAGTGCATTTTTACTTAAGTTCGTTACCAGTAGATGCACAGATTAATGGTCGTGTTATTCGTCAACATTGGAGCATTGAGAACCAAATGCATTGGAGTTTAGATGTTACTTTTAATGAAGATAAATGTCGTATTCGTTCGTTAAACAGCCCTCAGAATTTTGCTCTAGTAAGACGGATGGCACTTAATGCTGTCAATCAAGAAACAACTCTCAAACGTAGCTTGCGACAAAAAAGAAAACGGGCTGCGATGAATAATGACTATATGATGCAAATTCTCAAGTGCTTTTGTCAAGCATGATTGAGATGCTCTTACCCTGCCTCTGCGACGACAGCATTGTTACCGTGGCCGATTTGCAGAACTTTCTTAAAATGTCGCCGTAAATGGGCTAAACATTTCTGCTGCGCTCCCACGATCACACCGTTATATACGCTAAAATCATCGGAACTCAACACTGAGCGCAAATTCATGCCCCAGCATCGTCTCTAATTCGGCTCTACTCCGAGTATCCGCAGCATGAAACAGGCAAAAATCTTGACCCGTAGCTGTCGGTCAACCATTCTTTGACTCCCTTGACACACCACGGAGTTTCATCGACATGGACGGAAAGCTTGTAATGGTGCCCATTGCCATAAGGCTTCAACGGCGGGTTTGACAGCATCAGCTACCCGCGCATTTGTTGCTTGTAATGTCCCGATCCCAATTTCAATTCCACCTAGTTCGTGCAGAAATTCTTGTTGTTTTTCATAGGACATATGCCCATAATTACCTAACCAGCTCAATAATGCTTGTAGGTTGATGCTTAAGTCAAGTCAAGGAACTATCCCGGATGCTGGTGAGCCGATTACTATTGCTCCACATTCATGACATTGACATTTGACTCGTCGATATTCCACCACTTCAATAGGTAAGGCAACTAAGCAGGCTACCTGCTGCTTGCTATAACCGATCGCATCACTTAATTCTTTGCTACCACAATGCTCGCAAGAGTCAGGAGTGCTGATTTGATATCTATCTACTCGCCCAAATCCTTTTCGGGTTTTGCCGATATGTCCCGGCTGTCCTCCTGGTTTGCGCTTTGGCTCGGACTCTGACTCTTTTGAGTTGTCAACTTTGGCTGTCTCTGATTTCTGTATCAGATCGCTTGATGGGGGTTTCGATGATGTTTTGCTATTGCTAGGCTGTCTCTCTTGGAGCTTTTCGAGCTGGAGTTGTAATTTTTCAATCAGCTTCTGTTGGGTGAGCACAATTTTGACCAGCTCCTGGTGGCTCAACTGGTCAACCATTTCTAATTTTAGTGCTGCTGATAACTCTGACTTTTCGCTCATCTGACTACATTACCATATTGTTCGGCTCTCTGCGGAACTATTTTTACCTGAATCCTTACCTTCTACCATTTGGTTAAAGGTTTTTGGAGACACCCCAAACCGTCTTTTAAATTGGCTACTTTTAAGAGTTTTGGCTTGTTCGTATAACATTGATAACATTCACCTCAAATAGAAGAACGCAAATATTTTATCATCTGAATGTTTCTTGGTTATTCAAAGCCACAAGATTTTTGAGCTTTGGGAACTTATTTGGACAGACATTTTGAAAAATTCCAAATCTTTAATTATATCATAAAATATTTTTGCAAGAGGTCTAGTCTCAGATTTGCTAAAAGCATCATTCTGAGCAAAAAACACGGCTACTTTCTTAATATTGGGATTTTGCTTCAGTGCAGCTTTAACTGCGTTAGGTGCTACCACGGCCACAGGCGCGGAGACTCGGGCCACATAATCGCCAATCTGGGGAATGCCTTTAGCGGTGTTGGAGGGGCCGAGTACGGGAACTTTTGCTCGATCGGCGATCGGATTTGCACTAAAAGCTTGTTGCGAGAGAGTCGGCCCCACAATACCTACCACCTTATCCTGATTGATCAGAGTATTGAAGGCATTGATCGTCCCTTGTTCATCTCCACCGGTATCTTGGAACACCAGTCTAATCGGCGTCCCATCCACACCGCCCTTATCGTTGAAATACTTCTCAGCAATTTTCGCGCCAGCCACCTGTTCCTGACCCAGCAAAGCCACATTGCTAGTTTGCGCCACCCCAACCCCAACGGGAATAGCCGCAGAGTTCCCCGCAGCCGAACCCTGTGGCGAAGTTGCCGGAGATGGCGAACTACCTGGAGATACTGTAGTCGATGTCTGGGGAGTGTTCGTCTGAGTGCAAGCGATCAGCAGTGAAGCGCAGGTAACGAACAAGGCAGTAGGGCGAGAAGTAGGTTTTTTCATAAGCGGGCGATCGAACACATATATATAGACCATCTCTATATAGAACATCTATATGTGCAAATATTCTACCGATTCGCGGGAGAGACCCGGACCCA